>PCTK01000051.1:21711-25861 GCA_002786505.1 Nitrospinae bacterium CG22_combo_CG10-13_8_21_14_all_47_10
CTGACCGGCTGGATACAGCCCGGTTACCATGTTTTGCCACCTTGACGCCTGCGCCCGCGGCAACCAAAGCACTGGCTGTTGATATATTGAAGGTGTCAGAACCATCACCGCCCGTTCCGCACGTGTCCACCAGAGGAGTCGACTTGATATCGAGTTTTTCCGCCTTTGCCCGCATCACCCGTGCCGCTCCGACAATTTCAGCAACAGTTTCCCCCTTCAAATGCAACGCTGTCAAAAACCCAGCCAGTTGGGAATCGGTCACCTTCCCTTCCATAATCTGGGTCATGGCCGACACCATTTCATCTTCGGTCAGGTCCACTCCATTGGCAAGCGTATGAAGCAAGGTCAAGAACGTCACGCATAGTTTCCTTTAATAAAATTGTCTAGCAGATCCTTTCCACATGTGGTCAAAATAGACTCCGGGTGAAACTGCACACCTTCTATTGCAAGTTCTTTATGGCGAATCCCCATAATTTCATTGTCTTCACTCTCAGCAGAAATTTCAAAGCAATCCGGCAGGGTAGCCCGGTTCAAAACCAGGGAGTGATAGCGAGTCGCCTCAAACGGATTCGGAAGGTCTTGAAACAAGGTTTTGCCGTCGTGCCGTATCATGGAGGTTTTGCCATGCATCAGGCGACCGGCCTTGATGATTTCGCCGCCGAACGCAACACCGACCGACTGGTGCCCCAGGCAAACGCCGAGAATCGGAATTTTTCCGGCAAAATATTTAATCACTTCCACCGATACACCGGCTTTTGCCGGAGTGCAGGGGCCTGGAGAAATGACGATCTTTTCTGGATTCAACGCCTCAATTTCCTTGACACTGATCTGGTTGTTGCGCTCCACACGCACTTCAGCCCCCAGCTCACCCATGTATTGCACCAGGTTGTAGGTGAACGAATCGTAATTATCAATCATCAGAATCATACCACCCACCCCTTTTCAGCCAACTCTATGGCTTTCAACAAAGCCCTGCCCTTGTTCATAGTCTCTTCAAATTCGCTTTGTGGAACCGAGTCGGCGACAATGCCGGCCCCGACACCCAGATAAGCCGTTTTATCTTTTACCAGTAAAGTCCTGATAGCTATGGCCGCATCCATATTGCCGTTAAAGCTGATATAGCCAACGGCACCGCCATAAAGTCCGCGCCGGGTAGGCTCCAACTCATCAATGATTTCCATGGCCCTTATTTTCGGAGCGCCGGAAAGGGTTCCCGCCGGGAACGCCGCCGCCAGGACATCAAAACAATCCAGCCCTTTTTTCAAGATTCCCTTCACATTGGAAACAATGTGCATGACATGGGAATAGCGTTCAATGGTGAAGCGCTCATCCACTTCCACAGTACCGGTTTCCGAAACTCGTCCGAGATCGTTCCTTCCCAGATCCACCAGCATGATGTGTTCCGCCAGTTCTTTTTTATCCTGCAACAAATCCTGTTCCAATAGCCTGTCTTCCTTTTCATTTTCACCGCGTTTGCGGGTCCCGGCTATGGGCCTCACTTCTACCTTATCGCCCTCCAACCTTACCAGGACTTCGGGGGAAGACCCCACTACCCGCAGTTCCCCAAATTTAAGGTAGTACATGTAAGGAGAAGGGTTGACCGTTCGCAGAGCCCGGTATATATCAAACGGGTTACATTTTATGGAAAACTTCAGCCGCTGGGAAAGCACAACCTGAATGACATCACCTTCCAGAATATATTCCTTGATTCGCGACACTGCCTTCTTGAACTTACCCTCTTCGATATTAGACTCAAAACTCAGGGCAACATCTTCTTCCCTATCCGGTGCTGAACCTCGGGCAAGAGGTGTTTTTAATTTTTCCTCCAGAGCTTTTATTTTCCGGATTGTTTTTTCATAAACCCCGGACAGGTCATCACCCTCAACAAATGCGTTGGACACAATCTTAATGGTCTGCAATACGTTATCAAACACCAGCATTGTATCGGTAATGACAAACTGCGAGTCTGGAACATCAAGGTCGTCCACCGTTTGTTCGGGAAGGTCCTCGAAAAAACGCACCATGTCGTAGCTGACAAACCCTACCGCACCCCCGGAAAACCTGGGCAATCCGGCAGAAGGTACCGGTTGGTAACGGGCTAATATTTCTTTCACCGCTGAAAGAGGGCATCCTGATTCAATCTCCCTTTGTTCACGCTTGCCGTTTTCAACCAACGTCAAAGTCCGGCCCTTGGTGCTCACCACAACCGATGGATCGCAACCCAGAAAACAATAACGCGCCCACTTTTCGCCGCCTTCGATACTTTCCAGCAGAAAAGAATATTCCCCTCCACTTATTTTCATGTAAGCGGATACAGGAGTGTCGAGGTCGGCCAGAATTTCCTTATAAACAGGGATAAGGTTTCCGGATTTTGCTTTCTGCTTGAACTCTTCCAGTGAAGGTTTGAACATAATGGTGACCACTCGCTAACAAAACAATTCGCTCAATAACAAAAAAGCACAGGAAACCTGTGCTCTTTCAATCCGCCACAAACAAAGCCAGACAAATATATTAAGGAGCCTTTAATATCAAGTATTTAGAAACCAGACCTTAACATCACGCCAAAGCCGGTGTCAAGCAGTTTAGGTGGGGGGTTCAGGGCCAATTATCAGCCTTCAACAGCTTTCCAGTCTTCACCATTCCAGTTCAGAATCAGTCCATTATCTCCAACCACATAGATATTCTCATCACTGGTGCCCCAGATACCTGTGAGATATTCTTTGGTGTTGGATTCTATCCGGGTCCATTCGTTGCCATCCAGGTAGAGGATCATGCCCTCATCCCCAATCGCAAACACCATTTCCCGGGACGGACCCCAGACATCGAGAAAAAATTCCATAGTTTGAGAAGGCATTTCCGTAAACTCAACCCCGTTGTACTTGAAAATAGCCCCTTCAGACCCAACCATATAAACC
Organism: Nitrospinae bacterium CG22_combo_CG10-13_8_21_14_all_47_10; assembly: GCA_002786505.1. Lineage (GTDB taxonomy): Bacteria > Nitrospinota > Nitrospinia > Nitrospinales > VA-1 > LS-NOB. The sequence continues at coordinate 24,627 of PCTK01000051.1, forward strand.
TCGTCAGGACCAAACCCATAAATGCCATAAAACTCGGCATTGGAATTAAAGGTCATGCGAGTCCAACGCTCGCCATCCTGCTTGAGCACCAAACCATCGTAACCCACGGCCAGCATACCGCTTTCCCCGCACCCCCATAACCGGGTTATATCCGTATCGGTCCCGGTCTGCGTATACTTCCAGGAACTGCCATCGTAGCGAAGGATTTTACCCAGCCGAGAGCAGGCATAAATTTCATCCGGGGCGAGACCAAAAATCCCGGTCATGGGCGGAAGTTTTTCCATATCTTCATCAGGCGACCATGTTTTGCCGTCATAATGAAGAATTCTTCCATCGGTCACTACAGCATAAATATTATCCGGCGCGCTACCCCAGATATCCTTGAAAGTCCAGCGGCCTCCTGTTTCCATGGGGGCCCATTGGCGACCATCATAGTGCAACATAGTGCCCTCGGCACCGCCGACAAAAATATCATTCTCGCTGAATCCAAAAACAGACAAAAGGTGACTCGAGGTCAAAGCAGACATAATTGCCCCCCAAGGTTAACGCCGCTTTGCAAATGGTATTTAAAAATCATAATGACATATCCTTCCATTCCTTGCCGTCATAGTGAATCACCGTTCCATTCTCACCCGCTACATAGACCTGATCTGGCCCAAGCCCTTTTACTTTGGTGAAATATTCCTCTTTAATTGGCTGTATGGGCGCCCATTTTTCACCATCATAGTGAATCATGGCGGAGTTATCTCCGACTGCATAGATATTGTTTGTGGAGGTTCCCCATATGCTTAAAAGGTATTCTTCCGTTCCCGACTGCATGGGTTTCCAATCCGTTCCGTCATAATGCAAAACCGTACCGTGTGAACCGCAAATATAGATATCGTCACCCCTTGTGCCCCAAACACCAAACAGGGAGATTTGTTCATCGGTCAAATCTTCACGACGCTGAAATTCTTTCCCGTCATAAAACCGGTAAATTCCCTCCCCACCCACGGTATGAATATGTTCAATATCCTCGCCCCACATACCAAACAAATCATGAATGGTATTGGGCTCCCGGTAGTCCCATTTCTCGCCATTCCAATACAGCATTCGCCCACCAACGCCATAAAGAAAGACGTTGTTTTCATCGAATCCATAGACGGAGTTGAGGGAGTCGTAACTTCCGGTATCAACTTGATTCCAATTCTTACCATTGTATAACAGGACAACCCCACCAATGCCCACGGCATATA
>PCTK01000051.1:25916-39879 GCA_002786505.1 Nitrospinae bacterium CG22_combo_CG10-13_8_21_14_all_47_10
AACCGGCAACCACTCCTGTCCATCCCAATGCTGGGGAATTCCATCCTTCCCAACCACGTAAACACTATCTTCCCGAAACGGCATGATGTCGAGCAGGTCTGGTTTTTCACCTATAAACATATTTTAAACCTGGAAAATGAAAGAAAAAAAAGGGCTCCCGGCCTAAAAACCGGGAACCCCTGATTCGTCAAGCCAGCCAACTTAGCCCTCAGCTTTAGCCTTATAAAAATAAACATCCTTCAGTTTGGGAAAATTTTTATTATCCTTAAACATGGCCTGTACCCCTTCACCAACATCGTTGTGGATCAATACCAGGGTTTCCAGATTAGGAAGTTTGGTCGATTGAGCTAAAGCCCTGGCACCCATATCTCCAAGTTCCGCCTCATACAAATCAACCAGAGTCAGGTTTCTGAAATTATCAGAGTTGGCAATGGCTTCCCCACCACGCCATCCAATCGGATTAAAAGTCAGGGTCAATTGCGTCAGGTTACCCAGGGTCTCGGAAGCCGCAAGCGCCTCTACCCCTTCCCCCTCAATGAAGTTCCAGTTCAGGTTTAATTCTGTAAGGTTGCTCAGGTTTTTGGAGTTGGCAATTGCAATGGCACCATTATTCCCTATATTGTTTCGATACAGGGAAAGTTGAGTAAGCCGCGTCAGGGTTTTAGAAGTGGCCAGGGCTTCCACGCCTTCATCGCCAAGCTTGTCCCCCAACCACAGGGAGACCAGACTCCCCAAAATAGCAGAGTTTGCCACTGCTTTTGCGCCTTCCACCCCAATCTCATTATCACTCAATATCAACTCAGAAAGATTGAGCATGTTTTTAGACTGGGCCAAAGCTTTAACGCCTTCATCTGTCGACTTGTTTTTAAACAAATTCAAAGCCGTCAAAAACTTCATCTTTTCGCATTCCGCCAAGGCCTTGATGCCTTCATCGCCGATCTCATTGAACTCCAGGAACAGGGCGGTAATACCTTTAATCTTGTCGGACTCCAGGACTTTTATCAAATCCTCGTCATCCAGTTCCTTTTCCCTCAAATCCAGTTCATTTTTTTCGCCGTTCAGTCCCTGGTCAATGAGACTGTCGATATCTTTGACTTCTTTTTCAGCCATCCGTACACGCTCCACAATGAAAACGATATTTTGAGAATAAGAGTAGTCGGTATTTTAAGGCAGTATCCATACTTGTAAAGCTTAAAATTAGTTTTCCCCTCTTCTATTTGCCCAATTTTACCTTATTTTTTTAAAACCTTTTAAAAACCTTAATAAATCATTGCGCTGACCAAAGGTTAAAATTAAAAAAAATTAATTTCTTTATCAAGGGAATTAAACTATATTTTCAGGGACCCAAGCGAGAACAATCTTCGCAGTTCCCCGTAACAATCAACTCAACTTCACCCAAAGGTTTTAATAATGGTACAAAAGATCGACGAAATTACGGAACATGTCAACAAGGCCAGCGTATTTATTCCTTCTCTTTTGCATGAATTGGAACAAATCATGGTCGGACAAAAATATCTGATCGAAAGGCTGATACTGGGGCTGTTGACGGGTGAACATGTTCTGCTGGAAGGGGTACCTGGGCTGGCCAAAACCACGGCGGTAAAAACCCTGGCCCAGTCGGTAAAGGCCGATTTCAAGCGTATTCAGTTTACCCCGGATCTATTACCCGCTGATCTTTTGGGAACCCAGATATATCAACCCAAAACCGGCGAGTTTGACATTAAAAAGGGGCCCCTTTTCGCAAACATAATTCTTGCGGATGAAATCAATCGGGCTCCCGCCAAGGTTCAAAGTGCCCTGCTCGAAGCCATGCAGGAACGGCAGATCACCATTGCCGGCACCACCTTCAAACTCGAAGAACCATTCATGGTGATTGCCACCCAGAACCCCATTGAACAGGAGGGCACCTACCCCTTGCCCGAAGCCCAGGTAGACCGATTCATGTTAAAACTCCATATTGATTACCCCACCCGGGAAGAAGAAAAACTTATCATGCAAAGGATGTCCACCTCCAACACACCTTACCAGGTCAAACAGGTGGTCTCCCCGGCAGAAATTATGCAAGCGCGGAAAGTTTTTGACGAAATTTATATCGACGATAACCTGCAAGACTATATCATCAACCTGGTGCAGGCAACACGTGACCCGGCAGGCCACCAGTTGCCTTCCCTTAAAGGAATGATCCAGTTTGGCGCATCGCCCCGGGCATCCATCTTTTTAAACCGGGCCGCGAAGGCCTATGCCTTTTTGCAACGCCGGGGTTATGTTGTCCCGCATGATATCAAAAGCATTGGAATGGATGTGCTGAGACACAGGATCATTCTTTCTTATGAAGCCGAGGCCGAGAATGTGACAACAGACGATATAATCAAAAAGATATTCGACACCCTTGAAGTCCCTTAAATAATGCTTAAAACCCTGACGCACACATTTCGGGATTGGTTCCAGCAACCGGTTCCCGCGCCTGAGCAGGATAAAAACCTGTCGCCTGAATTATTACATCGCATAAAAGCCATTCAGGTAAAAACCAATTATCTGGTCAATGACATCATGGCGGGTGAATATGTCTCCGCATTTAAAGGGCGTGGTATGGAGTTCAGCGAAGTACGGGAATATCAGCCCGGAGACGATGTCCGGTTGATCGACTGGAATGTTACCGCCCGAATGAACCAGCCCTTCATCAAAGAGTTCAAGGAAGAGCGCGAGTTGACCCTCATGCTTCTGGTTGATGTGAGTTCTTCTGGCGGATTCGGCTCGACCGAGAAACTTAAAAATGAAGTTTCCGCCGAGATAGCCTCTATCCTTGCTTTCGCCGCCATCAAAAATAATGACAAGATCGGACTCATCGTGTTTTCGGACAAAATCGAGCACACCATACCACCCAAAAAAGGCAAAGCCCATATCTGGAATATCATTCGCACCATTTTGAATTTTAAACCAGAAGGAAAAGGCACCAACCTTTCCCTGCCCCTGGAGTATCTTTTAAATATCCAGAAACGAAAAGCCACCACATTTTTAATTTCCGATTTTCTTGATGATGGCTATGAGGCGACATTAAAACTGGCAAAACAAAAACACGATCTGGTCGCCATTACCATCACAGATCCCAGAGAAGAAACCCTTCCCGATGTCGGCTTGATCCAGCTTGAAGATGCGGAGTCAGGCGAAACCCTGTTGGTGGATACCCATGACCAGGAAATGACCCGGCAATACACCCGGCAGTTTCAGGAGAAAAGAGATAAACGAAAAAAATATTTTCATTCAATCGGTATTGACACCATCGAAATCCAGACGAACCGGTCTTTAACAGAGCCTATCATCCGCTATTTTAAAATGCGGGAAAAGAAACATTAATGACAAACCAGAGACCTGAAATAATCCCGACAGAAGGCGTCAGCAAAAAACTGAAAGCAGTTGTGCTGACCCTCACGGCAGTAACCCTGTTGGCCTTTGTGGCATTGTTCGCCAAGCTTGCCACGAAACCAGCCAGTCAAAAAAAAGTCACACCAAATGCCCAAAGGCCTGTATCCAACCAGGAGTTGATTGCTGAATATCAAGAGGTGGGAACTCGTCTTATGAATGCTGGCTTGAAAGAACAGGCTATCGACCAGTTTATAAAATTATGGGAAATGCAAAACTTCGGCACCCCGGAAAGGGCCAAAGCCGCTCAAGCAGTGGGAGGATTGTATACCGACCTTGGAAACTGTCAGGAAGCCCTGATCTGGTTGTTTCGGGCGGAAGTTGCAGATTCGGCCATGCCCGTTCAGCCGCTTATCGACTCATGCCTTGCGAAAGTCAGGAGTATTCAGTCCAAGCAATGAAAAATGTAATAACTCCAGCAAAGTTCGCCGCAGGATTTTTGCTCTTTTTTTCCATTCTCTGTTTCTTTAGTCCATTTGCCACTGCTAAGGAAATTTCAAACCCTGTTTCTGCTACCACCCGCATCACCCCCGACACTTTCACTCTTGGCGATGTCGCGACTTATACCATTACCGTACAACATGACCCCGACATCCACCCCAACGCCCCCGATATTGAACCCCCTGGTGGCTTGGAGTTTATCGAAAAAGGCATCCACCCAACAAAAAAAACAAACGGGCAAACCATCGACGAATACTGGTACAAGTTTCGTGTTGACGAAACGGGTCTATTGTCAATCCCAGCCATCCCGGTAACGTTTACCGCTCCAAACCCAAAAGAAACCGGAAAAACCATTGAGGGCACCATTCTGGCGCCTGAAGCAAATTTGGAGGTACAGTCCCTTCTTGCCATACAGGGAAGCCAGGAAGGAATTCACGATATCAAATCTTTAGAGGAATACCCCCTGCCCTGGCTGGATTATTCATGGTGGGCACTTGCCGCTCTCGCCCTTTCAGGGCTGTTCTATTTTTTGTGGCGCAAATGGAAATCAAGGCCTACCTCCCTGGACCTTCCACCAACCGCTTCCACCTTGACTCCAGAGCAGTTGGCATTCAAGGAACTGGAAGAACTCAGAAATAAAGGATGGCTTCAAATCGGGCGGGTTCAAGATCATTTTTTTGAGCTGTCCGAAATCTTTCGCAGGTACCTGGAAAACCGTTACCAGTTTCCCGCACAGGAATGGACCACTGAGGAAATCACCGCTCACTTCAAACATTTTTCTGGACTCAGTGAAGACCTGAAACTTCGGGCGCGGTCCATCCTGACTCAAACAGATCGTGTCAAATTCGCCAAAGCCGAGCAGGCAAATGATGAGATGGAATCCGTCATCAGCTTTATCCACGAAGCCCGGCCTATTACTACTCAAGAAGTGGGCCAGCCATGAATTTTTTCCAGTTTCAAAATCCATGGCTATTGCTAATCCTGTTTGCACTGCCTCTGCTTGCTTTCCAGGTACAGAAGGACTACCGATCAACCGTACATTTCCCGTCCCTCGTTACCCTTAAAGCTTTGCGGCCATCCAGAGTCGACCTTTACGCCGGAATCCCGTTCATAATCCGTTTTCTGGCAATGGCCCTTTTAATAATTGCCCTGGCCCGCCCACAGGAAGGACACAAAAGCACGGAAATTCTATCAGTAGGTGTGGACATCATGCTGGCCCTGGACACCTCGGGAAGTATGCGGGCGTTGGATTTCATCGAAGATGAAAAACGCATCACCCGGCTCGCTGTAGTGAAAGGAGTGGTCTCTAAATTTATTGAAAACCGTCCCAACGACCGGATAGGAATGGTGGTGTTTGGCGAACAGGCCTACACACAATGCCCGTTGACCCTTGACCAGGGTATCCTGCAATCGTTTTTGAGCAAGCTGGAAATTGGCATGGCTGGAGACTCTACAGCCATCGGTTCGGCCATCGGCATAGCTGTGAAGCGGCTGAAGGATCTGGAGTCCAAGTCCAAAGTCATCATCCTGTTAACCGATGGCAGGAATAATGCAGGAACTCTGGCACCCCTCCAGGCCGCCCAAACCGCAAAAACCTTCGGGATAAAGATTCATACAATTGGGGTCGGTACCAAAGGCAAGGCCCCATTTCTGGTTAATTCCATTTTTGGCCAGCGCTATGTCTATCAGGAAGTGGACATTGACGAATCCACCCTGCAAGAAATATCAAAAATTACCGGCGGCCAATATTTCCGGGCCACCGACCTGGAGTCCCTGAAAAATATTTACAGCCAGATAGATGAAATGGAAAAGTCAGAAGTCAAAGTGATCGACCATTCCGAATACAAGGAACTGTTCCCCTACTTTCTGATACCGGGACTGGCCTTGCTATTACTGGAAATCGGTCTTTCCCATACCCTTTTGAGGAGAATTCCTTAAATCATGCGATTTGGCGAGCCCGGTTATTTCCATTTATTGTGGAGCTTGATCCCATTGATCTTTTTCATGGTCTGGGGTATGAAAAAGAAACACCAACTCACCCTGAAGTTTTGCGGCCATCCTTTATTATCAAAACTGGTCCACCCCGGAGTAGAAAAGCGGCACCAAAGAAAAACTGTTCTCATCGTTCTGGCTGTTCTTTTTCTTCTGTTGGCTCTGACTCAACCACGATGGGGTTACCATTGGGAGGACCTTCATCAACGCGGGGTCGATGTCATCGTCGCTCTTGATGTTTCAAACAGCATGCTGGCAGAAGACATTAAACCCAATCGCCTTGAGAGAGCCAAGCGAAAAATCTCCGATCTTCTGGATATGATGGAAGGGGATCGAATTGGACTGGTTGCCTTTGCCGGAACATCATTCACCCAGTGCCCTCTGACTCTCGATTATGGCGCCGCAAGGATATTTCTTGCCGCTATTGACACACAATTGATCCCGGTGCAAGGAACCGCCATCGGCAATGCTATTGAGACCTCCGTCAAAGCGTTTCGCACTCAGGAAAAAAAATCCAAAGCTTTGATTTTGATCACCGATGGAGAAGATCAAACAGGAAAAGCGCTTTCAGCCGCAAAAGCGGCGGGGGAACAAGGAGTAAAAATTTATACGATCGGAATTGGTGGAGAAATCGGCGCCCCTCTACCTGACCTTTCCGGCAAGGGAGGATTCAGAAAAAACCAGCAGGGAGAGGTCATCCTCTCGAAACTGGATGAAACCACACTCCAGCAAATTGCTTTGGAAACGGGAGGCAGTTACGTCCGCTCCGTCACGGGGGATGTCGACTTAAAAACTATTTACCAGGATCAGATCAAAAAACATATTGAGAAAAAGGAATTGAAGTCAGAGCGTCGCAAAATCTGGCAGGAGCGTTTTCAATGGTTCATTTTCGTAGCACTAATTTTCCTGTTTATTGAGACATGTTTGTCTGAAAAGAGACCTCTAACAAAATCATAAAATTAGTCTGCATTCACCGGCCTGATTTTGTTAAAATAGCGTTAAGGTGAATGAGCAATATGGTTTATCTTGCAAACAAGCCTTTTCCTGGCTTGACGGACCGTTAGTATCCGCCACCATACAGGGGTCACCTTGACAATCACCAGCCGCGATTTTATTTTAATCCAGAGTTGGCAAAGATGGTCGCTTTATCTGTTTAATCATACGAAAGGAAAAAAATAATGGAAAGTTCTTATAGAACCATGAGCGTGGATGCCACCGCCGCAGAGCAACAACGGTTTATGGTGCGTGTCTATAACTGGATGACTGCCGGACTGGCAATAACTGGTTTCATGGCCTTTTATGTTTCCAACAATCCAACAATGATGAATATCATTTTCGGCAATCCCGTGATTCCGATTGTGCTCATCATCGCTCAGATAGGGCTTGTTTTCTGGTTGGCTTCAAGGGTCATGCAAATGAGTGCGAGCCAGGCAACCGGTGTTTTCATGCTTTATGCAGGGTTAACCGGTATCACCTTTTCCACAATATTTGTGGTTTATACCTCGGCCTCCATCACGTCCACATTTCTGGTTACAGCGGGCACGTTTGGGGCGATGAGCCTGTACGGTTACACCACGAGAAAAGACCTCACTTCCTGGGGAAGCTTTCTGTTCATGGGGCTTATAGGAATCATCATTGCCTCACTGGTGAATATTTTCCTGCAAAACTCCATGATGAGTACGGTCATCACCTATGCAGGAGTGCTCATCTTTGTTGGTTTGACCGCCTATGATACGCAGAAGATCAAAGAGATGAACATCATCGGCAATGAAGGCACCGAAGAAGACACCAAAGAAGCTATAAGAGGTGCACTGACCCTTTACCTGGACTTCATCAACCTGTTCCTCATGCTACTCAGGCTTATGGGCGACAGAAGGTAAGGCCGATCATTTTTATCTGGAAAGTTCCCGGCTCCCTGGAGCCGGGAATACCCAGTCTCCCACTGCATAAAATTATGCCCAGCAATCATCCGGCCAAAAACCTTATCCCCTCTATCTTTTTCCTTATTCTCGTTTTGCCCTCAACTGGATTTTGCGAATCGGTAGGTACAAAAGTGCAGGAAGGCATTTCCAGATATCAAGAGGGAAACTTTAAGGACGCTACGAAAAAATTTTCCGGCGCACATGCCGACCGCCCTGAAGATTCACGCATAGCCTATAATCTCGGCAACGCGTATTATAAAGAGGGGAAATTTCAGGAAGCCCTACAGGCCTACACCCAATCGGTTTTGGACGAAAGGAATCCAGACATCCAAAAAAAATCAATCTATAACACCGGAAACACCATGGTGAAACTGGGAAAACTGAAAGAAGCCGAGGCGGCATACAAAAAAACCCTGGCCCTTGACCCCGGCGATATGGATGCCAAGTATAATTTGGAATATGTACGGCAACAATTGAAAAACCAGGAAGAAAAAAAACAGGACCCTGGTCAAAACCAGCAAAAAGACCAACAAGAAAATCAGGACAACGAAAAAGGGCAGGCCGATAACCAGAAACCAAATGACAGCAAAGACCAGCAAAAAGGCGACCAACAACCCCCACCGGAAAAAGCGGAGTCTGAAAAAGATGAGCCGGGAAGCTCCGACCAGCCCGAAAAGACCCCAATGGAAGCAGAAATCTCTAAAGAAAAAGCCGAACAAATGCTGGAAGGGCTCACCGAAGATTTAAAAAATATCAGCCGCTTGCAGGCTGGGAAATCAAAGTCCGCCTATCAGGGAAACGACTGGTAGAAATGAAAAAAAAATTAACCCCGTTTAGAAAAGCCGCGTTAATAGCCCTTTTCCTGATTCCTTTACTCAGCACCGTGAGCTTTGGGCAGGATATCTCCGTCACGGCAACCGTCGACAAAAATCGCTTGACGCTGGAGGACACTCTGCAACTTTCTATCGTTATTCAGGGGACGCAGAACACACCTCCTCCCGAACTGCCTTCTTTGCCAGATTTCCAGATTACTTCTGCAGGCACTTCTTCCTCAACTCAGTACATCAATACTCAGCGCAGTGTTTCTATCACCCATAATTACCGGTTGACACCCATGAACACGGGGACAATTGTCATCGGCCCGGCACGGGTCAGGGCAAATGGAAAAACTTATTCCACCCAACCTATAACAATTGAGGTTATAAAACCTTCCAGTAGTGGAACAATCGAAAATAAAACCGCATTCATTGAAACCGCCCTGTCCAGTAAAAAAGCTTTTGTTGGCGAACAACTGGTCTACACCTTCCGGTTATTCCATCGCGTTGAAGCCAAAAATCTGGATTTGAAACTGCCGTTCGATAAGATGTGGTTCAACAAGGAGGAACTGGGGGAACCCAAACCGTACACCAGAGTCGTAAACGGACTCCAGTATAATGTGCAAGAGCTATCAATTGCCCTGTTCCCCCTGAAAAAAGGTTTGACTGAAATTCCTCCGGCCATCCTCGAGTTGGATCTTTTGTACAGAACTCAAAATCGTTCGGGGAGAGATCCCTTCAGCCAATTATTTAATGACCCCTTTTTTGACCGGGGAATCCGCACCGAACATAAGGTTCTTCGTTCGCAACCTCTTTCCGTGGAGATACTGCCTCTTCCTGACGGGGCTCCAAAGGGATATAAAAATTTAATCGGAATATTTAAAATTTCAGCAGAACTTGGAAAAAAGGACCTCGAGGTTGGAGATACCACCACTTTGACCGTGACCGTTTCCGGGCAGGGAAATGTTCGGGATATATCCTTTGAGGTACCCGATTTAAAAAACCAATTCAAAGTCTACCCGGACAAACCCGAATTTAACCAAACTATTTACAACAACCAAATCAGGGGTGAGAAGGTTTTTAAATTTGCCTTGGTGCCTTTGCAAGCAGGAAACAAAACGCTTACAAAATTTTCCCTGCCCTATTTTGATCCGGAAAATGCACAATACCGTTTGGCAGAAACCCAGCCAGTTACTTTGAATGTACGACCTTCTTCTGTAAAAGAAGAACTCAACCTGGTTCAATCAGGGCAACAAAACCCGCCAATGGCTAAACCTGAAATTGAAACTCTTGGTACAGATATTTTACCCATCTACACTGAACTGGATAAATTTCAAAGTTACGGCTCTTATTCATCGGCATTCATGGGAGTCGGTTTTGGAGCGCCGGCAATTCTCTTCATCTTTTCAGCATTTTTGATAAAGTGGCAAAAACGGATGAAGTATGACGTGGCTTATTATCGGCATCGCAATGCCTGCAAAAATGCCCGCCAACGATTCAAACATATATCCGAGCATTCCGATTCCAGGGAGTTGGGCCGTGAAATATCAGAAGTGCTACGGGAATATATTGGTGACAAGCTGAACCTGCAGGGCAGAGCCATCACCGCAAAAGAAGTGGAAGTTCACCTGAACAAATCTAACTGTGAAACTGGCCACGCCGAGAGAACACGAAAACTTCTTGAGAAATGCGAAACCCTGCAATATGCCCCCATGACCCCTGGCAACACAAAAGAACTGCTCGTTGAGTCTGAAAACCTGATCAAGGTATTGGAGAAACAATTATGAAATACTCCAGCGCCATTTATTTCTTTTTATTTATTATTATGCTGACACCGGCTCAGGCAAAAGCATCTGATCATCTTTCTGACCATCTGAGTGAAATCGTTCGCGCCAACGGTCTGTACTCGGATAAACATTATGCCGAGTCGGCCCAGGCTTATGAAACTCTGGTCCAAAAAGGAGTGGAAAACGGATACCTCTATTACAACCTGGGCAATGCCTATATTAGAATGGGGAAAATCGGACCCGCTATTTTAAATTATCTCCATGCCCGAAAATGGATTCCTCGCAATGAAAACCTTACTGCCAATTTGAAGTTTGCCATTCAACAAACCAAAGACAAAATAGAGCCACCCGGAACCCTGAGCACTCCCCTTTTCTGGATCAATGATTTAAATTTTAATGAACTGGTGGGTTTTGCCATCGGATTGAACATTGTTTTCTGGGTAAATCTGACCCTGTGGATGTATTTTCGTACCCCCGCATTAAAAACTCTCCGTAACGTCTTTCTTTGTTTTCTTTTGCTGTCATTTGTTTCAATTGGAGTTAAAATCGAGAATGAATCCAATTTAAAACTGGGAGTAGTTCTAGCTGAAAATGTCGAAGTGAAATCCGGGCGCACTGCAGATGCGGTTACTTTGTTCCAATTACACGAAGGTGCGCTGGTTACCGTTACGGATAAACATGATAATTGGCTGGAAGTTCGTCTCAACGGTGAGCAAAAGGGTTGGGTTCCGCAAAATTCATTAGGAACCTGATTCCGCCACGGAGCAGAAACCATGAGCGTTAAATTGCCTCGCAGTGCAGGCGGCTGGGGTGCCATCCGTTATTCACTTAAAATGGCGCTCAGGGCAGGAGGGTTATGGCCCATGCTTAAGGCACTGGCTTCCCGGAATAACTGCAAAAGTTGCGCGCTGGGAATGGGGGGCCAGGCAGGTGGAATGCGGGATGAAAAAGGCCACTTCCCCGCTGTTTGCAACAAATCTTTCCTTGCCCAGGCCTCCGACATGCAGGGAGCCCTGCCGGAAGACTTTTTCAATCGCTTCGATATTCCCACTCTTTCACAATGGTCTCCCCGCAAACTGGAGTTGAGCGGGCGTTTAACCCAGCCCGTATTTTGTGAAACCCAGGATCTCAACTACCACCCCATTAGCTGGTCGGAGGCTTTTGAAAGGGTAACCGACAAACTCAAATCAACATCGGCGGCCAGGTCGTTCTTTTACGCCAGCGGACGTTCTTCCAATGAAGCGGGTTTTCTTCTGCAACTGTTTGCCCGCATGTATGGCACCAACAACGTCAACAATTGCTCCTATTACTGCCACCAGGCTTCTGGAGTGGGACTGAACCAAAGTCTGGGTACCGGCACCGCTACCGTTGAGTTGGATGATCTTGATCACGCCGATCTGGTCTTTCTGATTGGGGCCAACCCTGCCTCCAACCACCCGCGTTTCATGCGTATCCTTATGGATGTTCGCCGACGCGGTGGGCAAGTAATTGTGGTCAACCCTGCAAGGGAACGCGGACTGGAAAATTTCAGTGTTCCTTCTGACATGCGGAGCCTGTTATTCGGTTCAGAAATTGCCAGCCTCTACCTGCAACCCCATATAGGGGGAGACATTGCACTTTTTAAAGCTATCGCCAAAGCTCTCCTGGCGATTAAAGGCCCAGGGTCGCTGGACCTGGAATTTATCAACAACCATACCCGGAACTTTGCGGAAATAGAAGAAGACATCAAAGCAGAGTCCTGGGAGACTTTGGAGTCTGCTTCCGGCATTTCACGCGAGGAGGTAGAGCAAACCGCCCGCATTTATTCCAGGAGCAAAAACACGGTCTTTGCCTGGGCGATGGGAATCACCCACCATGCCTTTGGCGTGAATAATGTCCAGGCCATTGTCAACCTGGCCCTCATGCGGGGAATGGTGGGCAAAAAACACGCGGGACTCCTGCCCCTTCGTGGTCACAGCAATGTGCAGGGAATTGGCTCAATGGGTGTAACTCCTGCATTGAAACAGGCAGTGTTGCGCAACCTTGAATCGAAATTTCCGGTAACCCTGCCCACCGAGGCGGGCCTTGATACGCTCGCATGCATGTCAGCCGCGAACAACAGGGAAATCGATTTTGCCTGCCATCTGGGAGGAAATTTATATGGCTCCAACCCAGACTCCCGGTTCGCCGAGACAGCTCTTGCCAAAATAGGATTCACGCTTTTTCTCAATACAACTTTGAATCAGGGGCATTTTCGCGGACGTGGCCGAACCAGTCTCATCCTTCCTGTACTGGCCAGGGACGAAGAACCCGAACCCACTACACAGGAAAGTATGTTCAGCTATATAAGGCTTAGTGACGGCGGCCTGGAACGATATCAGGGACCCAGGAGCGAAGTAAAAATAATAGCGGAAATAGCCCTGCGGGTTTTAGAGGATTCTACCCTGCCCTGGAAATCTTTAAGCGAAACCGGAAACATCCGTGAACTCATCAGCACCATCATCCCGGGTTTTGAACTCTTAAAAGATATGGACCAATCACGGAAAGAATTCCATATTCCTGGCAGAATCCTCCATACTCCGCAATTTCCCCTGCCTGATGGCAAAGCCTGTTTTAAAGTCTGCCCCATTCCTGCCGTTAGGGGAAATAAAGAAAACAGCTTTATTTTAATGACGATTCGATCAGAAGGACAATTTAACACCGTCGTTTATGATCTGGACGACCGATATCGTGGCGTTTCATCCCGCAATGTCGTTTTAATGAACGAAGAAGATATAAAAAAGATCGGATTGAATGAAGGCGACTCGGTAACAGTAAAAAATGATACCGGGGTTATGACTGGGCAAAAATTACTGGCTTACCCCATCAAACCGGGAAATATCATGATGTACTATCCTGAAAGTAACATTCTGGTACCGCGCCAATTTGACCCTCAATCAAAAACTCCTTCCTTCAAATCCATCGAAGTATTTCTGGAAAAACAATTATGAAACCAGATCGCCTTCTCCACTCCCAGGGATATTTGTTGGCACTTATAGTGTCGGCGCTGTTTCTTATTGCTCCGGAAAATTCTTCAGCGGAAACGCCATTTGTAAAAAAAATACGTGTTGTGGGAAATACACTCATCGACCCTTACGACCTGGATAATTATCTTGATTTGGGAAATGGACTAAACATGACTCCCGAAATCATGGATTTGGCGGCAAGTGAATTAAGAGCCAACTACAACTATCACGGCCACACTTTCATTGACGCTTATCCTGTTCTAAGAGTTAAAAATGGAATTCTGACCATAAAGGCCAACGAGAAGGAAGAATACCGGTGGGGCAAGCCGCGTGCTGAAAGGGCCGTGCTGAAAAAAGCATTCCTGAATAACATTACCCTCACTGAATCCAGAAAACAGGAAATCATAGAGGCTCTGCTGAATGGCTACCAAAAGCAAAGGAAAATTGAAGAGCTTACAGAGGGGTTTCTTGTGCAAAAGCAGAGGAGCCGCATAGAGGACATTTTGTCGCAAAAAAAAGCGGTTATGCGGGAAAAAATTGCCGATAAAGTCAAAGAGTTTCAGATGATAATGAAAAATCTGGAGGAACAGGAAGCCCTTAGA
>PCTK01000051.1:39920-40300 GCA_002786505.1 Nitrospinae bacterium CG22_combo_CG10-13_8_21_14_all_47_10
AAAAGTTGTTAGCCATGATGAAGAACGCACAAAAATGCTTTCCGAAGAATACACCGCCCTGGATGAGTTTCTTGATAATGTTATGTTCGAAGAAATGCTGAATCCCGGACTTTAGTTCCTTATCTCAACTGAGTGCGGAAAGAAACCCCTGGATCTGGGCTTTTTTCTTGGCATCTCCATCCCTGTAAATCGCAATCACCTTTTCGACAACCCCTTTTAACTTCTTATCCTGCAGAATGAACATAAAATCCTCATAAAGATCTGACTGTTCTGTGGACTTATCCATTTCAGGGACAAGGTTCCGGTTTACCGGCCCACGCCCATTTAACAGCCAATAAATATTCAAATCGGTATAGAGGGACAAGTTTGCCAGGGTAGTC
>PCTK01000051.1:40308-40487 GCA_002786505.1 Nitrospinae bacterium CG22_combo_CG10-13_8_21_14_all_47_10
CAAAGACTTGTCATTTTCCAGGTCGGAAAGGGAGCCTTGTGAAACCTTGATCAAACGGGACAATTCCATAAGTTTTAACGGTACAGACTTCCTCCATGCCCGCAAACGCTTTCCTGTTGTTTTCTGACTTTCGATTTGACTATTCATTCGTAACAATCTCCCGTAAAGATGGTTTTGCC
>PCTK01000243.1 GCA_002786505.1 Nitrospinae bacterium CG22_combo_CG10-13_8_21_14_all_47_10
TTTAAATCCGGGGAATTCGATCTGGATCGGGGGTACAATCTGTCACGGCGAATTCATGATGTGTTATCAGGAAATTTGCGGGTGGTTTTTGAGAGTTTGGGTGTATAGGTAGACTCAGTCGTTTTCCTTGAATAGTTCTCTCAATCGAGCTTGGCAACGGGGTTCTTTGGTTGTTTCAATCATGATTTTCTCGTTAACACTCAAATTTGGCATGCTGGATTTAGAAAAATAATAAGAGAATGCCGCCCAAAGGCTGGGGAGGTCCCTGAACTCATTATAAGTAGATAGGATATTAGTCATATTGGTGATGCTCCGCCCATCAATGCCCTCGAAGGAAATGAAAAGTTGCATTGAGAGGTCATACAGCACTTGTGAGAGGTGCTCGATAGCTACCCGCAAAAAAGGGAATTTATTGACGTTCTTTTTCATGGATTCATTATTGGATGAAAGAACGGCGATATTTCTTTTAACCTTCTCCATGTCATAGGAAATTTCTTCCCAGATACTTTCATTCATCAGCCTTTTCCGTAGTTTTATTTTTTGAGTTTGTCCAGGAAACAGTTTATTGAAAGCCGAGTAAATACTCGCCAGTTCTTTAGCTTTGTCGGGGTAGGTTTTCCTTATGTTTCTTTCCATGCTTTGGTCATAGTTTTGCATCATTTCGACAAACTCTTTTTTGTCCAAGGGTTCATCCGCCTGAATTTTTTCGGTGGTTTTAGCGATATTTTGAAACAATAGTTGTTTTTCGTTGGGGGGATACCAGAAGTCTATTTCCTGGATAATGATGTTGATTCGATTAAGGAGGTCTCTTCCATATTTATTTGCATGATGTGGAGTGATGGTAATGGTGATGTCGTCAGCATCTTTTTCCCGGACCACAATGTTGAAATTCTTTTTAAGCAGTTTAGAAAAAATCATGTCAAGCCTGGAGAAATCTATTTGTTTTTCCTTAATGCAACTCCAGGTTTCATCCATGATGGTATTAAGCCGTCCTTTTTCACCTTCTTGAGAAAACCTGGATTCCAGAACTTGTTGGGTACGCTTGATTTCAGGTTCGTTATAAACAATCAGGGATTTTTTAAGCTCATTAAATTTTTGCAGGAGGGCGACGGATTTTCTCACCTCATCCACGTAGGAATACTTTTTTTTGGATTTCTGGATTAGAGAAGTCAGGAAGACTCCTGTGTCAAAGATGTCGCTCATGCGTGAAATGTTCATATTCATTTCCTTGACCTGGAAATAAAACTTGCCCAAGTCCGGCTCCGACCTTTTATCCCTTAAAAAGGGTTCCATAATTTTGCAAACCTGATAGTAACAATCATTGAGTTCTTTGTACGCATCGGGGGAGTTGTCGAAGAATTGATACTTGGAGAAAAGTCCATTTTTTCTCCGCAATAGGTTGTACCCCTGGGCTTTATTGTCATCGGAATTGTCGCCATTGAAAAACTCATCAAGAGTAATTGTGTGTTCTTCCAGTTTGTGAACAAGCTTGTGTAATTCGGGCACTACGGTCTTGCTCATATTTGCCGGTTCCCGGTAATATTTTTCCATGAAGTTCATTTCATACCGGATATTAGGAAGGACATAGTCGAAAGTGGAGAGAATGAGTTCTACGGTTTTTAAAACTTCCTGTTTATAGATTTCCAGCTTGCATTCATACTGGTCTTCGGTAATTTGTTCCACATCTTGTATTAAATCCTTGAGAATTTTATCGACTCTTTCCAGGCTTTGGAGGACGGCTGGTATATCAATAGGATTGGAGCCGTTTTTTAAAAGGGGGCCGCTGGCTAATTTTTCTATGTCCGGAATTTTTTTCTGGTAGGAGTTGAGAACGGACAAAATCCGTTCCCTCTCTTCTTCTGGGCCTTTTTCGCCAGGCTCAATATCAGGAGTGTTTTTGACTTTGGTCTCAAAAAGAGACAGTTGATTTGTCAGAGTCCCAATGTGTTTCTTGAGCTCCGGTAAGGTTTTGGAATCTATCATTTCTGTTTAATTTCTCCCCTTAAAGAATATTTTACAATCCTTGTACAGATGATGGAAGAAAGAAATGCCTGTTTGTTTGCAGTCCCATTATATAGGTTAAGGGATAAAGTTGGGTCGGTTTCCAATTGATATTTTTGCCATAGATGTTTTATGAGGCGGCGCGGGAAAGGCCAGAGGTGGAAAAAGGGGGAAAATAGGGGTCTTGTGGATTATAGTTTTGAAAACGATGGATTAATACTTCTGCTCTGATTGTCAGCAGTTGCTTAAATGACCTCCATCAATTCCATATAGTTACCGAGGAACCGTTGCAGGGCTTTTTTTAACCGTTGATGTTTTTGGTCGGTAAGGCCGGGATCACGGTTAATGAGATGAAATGCTTCCTTGCGCGCTATTTCCAAGAATTGGATATCGCGGAGAAGGTTGGCGATTTTTAACAGGGGCAGACCTGATTGCCGAGTGCCCATGAAGTCTCCGGGACCACGGATTTTCAAATCCTCTTCAGCGATGATGAATCCATCGCTGGAGTTTTGCATTGCTTTCATCCGGGCTTGCCCTTCCTCAGATATCGGGTGGTAAGCCAGCAACAGGCAATGGGAGGCATGGCTTCCCCGGCCCACACGCCCCCGTAGTTGGTGCAATTGGGCCAGGCCGAACCTCTCAGCGTGTTCAATAATCATGACGGTGGCGTTGGGAACGTCAATGCCGACCTCTATGACCGTGGTGGAAACCAGGACCTGGATTTCTTTTTTGAGGAACCGGGACATGATGTCCTGACGCTCCTCTTTTTTAAGCTTTCCATGTATCAAGCAGGCGGTGAATTGGGGAAAGTTTTCCTGGATAAAATCAAAAACTGTTACCGCGGCTTTAAGGTCTATGACCTCGGACTCTTCAATCAACGGGCAGACCACAAAAGCCTGACGGCCTTGTTGCAACTGTTTTTCCATTCTGCTGTAGGCCTCTTCCCGCCGGTTCTCAAAAAACAAATCGGTGACAATTTCCCGGCGTCCTGGCGGGAACTCATCTAAAAGTGATACATCCATGTCTCCATAAAGAGTGAGGGCAAGAGACCTTGGAATGGGGGTAGCTGTCATGATGAGAAGATGGGGGTGGTCGCCTTTTTTGCCGATAGCTTCTCTTTGTATGACACCGAATCGATGTTGTTCATCAATCACTGCCAAACCAAGCTTTTTAAATTGGATATCTTTTTGAATCAGGGAGTGGGTTCCGACAACGATTTGTGTTCTTCCGGCCTGTATATTTTCGAAATGGCTTTGTCGTTCTTTGCCTTTTAGAGCACTGGTTACCAAACTGATTTCTATGCCTAATTTTTCACAAAAGGGACGGATATTTAAATAATGTTGTTCGGCGAGAATTTCTGTCGGAACCATTAGCGCGGATTGGGTTCCGTTATCCACAGCGGTTAACAGGGCGGTAAGGGCGACAATGGTTTTTCCGCTTCCGACATCTCCCTGGATCAGGCGATTCATGGGTTTCTCTTTTTCCAGATCTTCCATGATTTCTCCCAGAACTCTTTTTTGTGCTCTGGTTAACGTAAAGGGCAATATCTTTACAAATCGTTTGATAAGTTCTCCACGGGTTTTAAAGGGAGTTCCTGTGTGTTCACCTTTCGTACGGGTTTTTCTGCAGGCCAGGCCCAACTGGATCAGGAACAGCTCTTCAAAGACCAGCCGTTTTTGTGCCGGGGTCTTGAAGGAGTCCAGCTCTTTCAGAGAGGAATCCTGTGGTGGAAAATGGGCCTGGGCAAGAGCCTCAGCCCGGGAAGGAAAATTATGGCGCAGGACCAGGTCATCGGGAAGAAACTCTTCAATCAGGTGCAGGTATTTATCGAGGACATTTTTAATAATGGTTCGCATGGATTTGAGATGCAAACCATCGGTGACATGATAAACGGGAACAATTTTTCCGATTTCCAGAGAGCTGACGTTTTCTCCGGTCACTTGCTCGGTATCAGGATGGATGATTTCCAGTCCGGAACGTTTGTTAACGGTGGGTTTTCCTGAAAGAATTATTTTTTGTCCCGTTTTAAATTTTTCCTTCATATAGGATTCGTTAAACTGGAACCATTTGGCCCGGATGACTCCTGTTTCATCCTGAACGATGACTTCAAACAGCCTTTTTCTGCGCCCCATGAACATGGTTCCGGAGTTCAGGACTTCTCCTGTGAGGGTGACGTATTCACCGGGAACAGTCTGGGAAATTTTTTTTAATTGGGTGCGGTCTTCAAACCGGAAGGGCAGGAAATAAAGGCAGTCTTCAATACTTGTCAGACCCAGTTTTTCAAATAGAATTGCTTTTCTGGGACCAACTCCTTTTATGAACTGTATGGGGTCATCCAGAGAGGGTGTGTGTGTCATGGCCTTAATATTAACGTGCAAGTTGTGTGGGGGCAAGAAGTTCCGCCACGATTGCGCGTTGACATAAAAAATTTGTAGAAGTATTCTGAATTTAAAGGTTTATCTTTTCCTGCGGCATTTTTTTCAGGTCGAATGGAAAATTAAGGGAGGTCTCATTTTTACCATGAAAGTTCAGGATCTGACAGACGCGCTATTGGAGTACATGCCAGATGCCGATGTCGACATCATTCTGAATGCATATATTTATTCCGCCAAAGCTCACCGGGGGCAGAGTCGAAGATCCGGTGAGGCCTATATCTCACATCCCCTTGAAGTGGCGCATAACCTGGTAAAGCTTAAGTTGGATGCCACCACCGTAGCCGCTGGCCTGTTGCACGATACCATAGAGGATACCCTCTCTACCCCGGAAGAAATCAAGGAATTATTTGGTGAAGAGATTTTCCAGCTTGTGGATGGAGTGACCAAGATCAGCCAGATCCATTTTTCCAGTCATGAAGAGAGCCAGGCAGAAAACTACCGGAAGATGATCTTCGCCATGGCCCATGATATCAGGGTGGTTTTGATCAAGCTTGCCGACCGGGCTCACAATATGCAGACTCTGGACTCCCTGTCAGAAGAAAGGCAAAGAAGAATCGCGCGGGAGACTTTGGAAATTTACGCTCCTATTGCCAACCGGCTTGGCATTGGATGGCTAAAAACTGAGTTGGAGGAGGGTTCGTTTCAATATCTTTATCCTGAAGAGTTTCGTGCGATTAAGGAAAAAGTGGCAAAAGGCAAAGAGAATCGAGATCAGTACGTAGCAAAAGTTGCCTCCCGGCTGGTGAAGGAGTTGCAAGAGGCGGAAATTCCAGGGAAAGTTGAGGGGCGGCCCAAACAGTTTTTCAGCATCTATAGAAAGATGGTGGATCAGAATATTAGTTTTGAGGATGTTTATGACCTTGTTGGCGTAAGGGTTTTGACCCAATCCTTGCGAGACTGTTATTCGGTTTTAGGGTTGGTGCATTCTATCTGGAAACCCATACCGGGGAAGTTTAAGGATTACATTGCCATGCCCAAGCCTAATATGTACCAGTCCCTTCATACCACGGTGATTGGTCCGAAGGGTGAAAGGGTAGAGGTGCAGATTCGCTCGGAGGAAATGCATAAGGTATGTCAAGGAGGGATCGCGTCTCACTGGCGCTATAAAGAAAAAATTGAGGGTAGTGATAACCCCATGAACCAGCAATTGTCATGGGTCCGGCATCTTCTTGAAAATCAAAAGGATTTGAAAAACCCGAAGGAGTTCCTCAATGCCTTCAAAGTCAACTTGTTTCCAGATGAGGTTTATGTGTTTACCCCGGGAGGGGATGTGATTGCCCTGCCGCATAATGCTACTCCGGTTGACTTCGCGTATGAAGTTCATACCGACGTAGGGTCTCATTGCCAGTCTGCAAAGGTGAATGGAAAGGTCGTTCCCATGCGGTATAAATTGCAGGATGGGGACCGGGTGGAAATCATCACCTCCAAAGAGGCCTCCCCTGGCCGTGAATGGTTGGCCTTTGTTAAAACTTCCAAAGCACGCAGTCGGATATCTAACTACTTAAACACAGAGGAGCGTTCAAGGAGTTTGGGCCTGGGGAAAGAACTTCTGGAAAAAGAGATCAGTGAGTATGGCTTGGACCCGGCAATAGAAATGGATGGCCAAGCCATGGAAGAAGCCGCCCAGGCCTGTGGTTTTAATTCTACTAACAGCCTGTTGAGAGGACTTGGAATTGGGAAGCTGTCGACGCATCATGTTATAGAAAAACTGATTCCAAAGGAAAAGCTGGAAGGCAAGGAATCTCGTGACAAGGCATTGATCAAACTTAAGGATAGCCAGCAACCAGAATCCTCACGGAATGCCATTAAGGTTCAGTGTTTCAATGAAAATATTTTAATTCGCATTGGAAAGTGTTGCCATCCTCTTCCCGGGGAACCGATCATCGGTTATATCACGCGAGGCCGGGGGGTTACGGTACATCATATTGACTGTCCGAGCGTAGGAAGTATCATCAATGACCCGGAAAGGCTGGTGGGTGTTGAATGGGACACAGGCACAAAAACTATTTACCAGGCTCATATTGCGATTGTTGCGGCCGACAAGCCGGGAATCATGGCTATAATCAGTCAGGCTTTCGCGGAATGCGGGATCAACATTACCCGCGCCAATGTCCAGCAGGGCTCAAATAAAAGAGCCTACTTCGACCTGTCCATAGAGATCCAGGATGTGGAGCACTTGAATCAAATTCTTGAAAAAATACGTCAGGTCGATGGTGTGATTTACCTGGAGCGGATCAAGGATTTCAATAAAAACTCGCCGGTTAAAAGCAGGCTGGAAGCCTTGGGCAAAAAGCTGGAGACGCAGGGAGGACGGGAACTGAGTACTACCTGATTGCTTTAGTTATTTTTCCTGACTTGATGCAACGGGTACAAACTTTCATGGTCTTTACAGAGCCCTTCATGACCACACGCAGTTTTTTTATATTTGGTTTCCATTGCCGCCGGGTTTTGTTATTAGCATGACTGACGTTGTTGCCGAATTGCGGTTTCTTATCACAAACTTCACATTTTAAGGACATCAAATTCTCCGAAATAGATTGTCTTGAAGATTTTTAGATGCTAGCATAACCTTGTTAATGGGGCAAGAGGATTTGAATGGCCAATGATGATTGTCAATAAAAATACCACGATCAACGAGATTCTCAATGCCTATCCTGGGGCTGTGAGATTTTTCAGTGAAAAGCAGATGTCCTGTGGCAGTTGTTTTGCTGTAAATTTTGATACTTTGGAAAACGGGGCATTGATGCATGGCATGGAGGTCGCCACCCTGATTAGGCAACTTGAGCAGTTTTTGCAAAGCCTACCTACCCATACAGCTTCCACCCAACACGAATAGCTCGTTCAGGCTCAATTTTTTATCTTTTCGGGGATATTGGTTTTGTGCCTGGTTCCAGGCAGGGGCAAGAACTGGGTTTTTACGGAAAAACTCAGCGAAGGGTTAGCCGAGAAACTTGGACTCAGTGATGATGTTCTCAAGAACTTTTTCAGCCAGTTGTTCACTCGATACGCGATAGTTGCCGCTTGCGATTTCGCTCTTAATCTGATCCACTTTTTCAGTGCGAATATCCGGGGCCGCATTGACCGATTCTGTCGCCTTTTGTATTTCTTTGGCCTTGGAAGAAATAGCAATTTGCTCAGTACCGCTGGTTGAGGAAGTGCTACCCTGGCTTTTGGCGGTAGACTGTTTGTCCCCGACCTTGACCCGGTCTTGAATGGTTTTATTTTTAATTCGAAAGTCGTTGCCTGGAATTTCCATGATACCAGCCCTTAATAAATTGATCTTGCGTCAGTAGGTTAACTTTTTACCCTTGAGGAGTAAAGATCTTTTTCCAACAGATCTTTTTCCAACCCTCCAAGGCGAAACCTGATCTTCTGTTATAGTTATCGGAATTGGCAGGGTTTACTTTAGCCCCGTTCCATAAAAATTTGGAGATTATTTATCCCAGAAGGCGAAAAAAATGAATTTTTGGGAGAGTTATCTGATTTTCGAGCTTGGCTTTTGATTTTCAGGTCAGATTTACAGTTAATATGGCCCTTGTGGAACAAAAAGGCAGGTTTTTACCAGCAAATGGTAGCTGATATATGAACTTTAAAAACCCGGTTCCTACCGTAGATATCATTATTGAACAGGATAACGGAATTATTCTGATAAAGAGAAAGAATCCCCCACATGGATGGGCATTGCCCGGCGGGTTTGTGGATTATGGCGAATCTCTGGAATCCGCCGCCTCCAGGGAAGCTTTGGAGGAAACAGGGTTGACGGTGGAACTATTAGGGCAGTTTCACACCTACTCTGACCCAGGGCGTGATTCTCGCCAACATACCATCTCCACTGTTTTTGTTGCCCAGGCAACTGGCGAGGCCCAGGCAGGGTCAGATGCAGAAAAAGCCAGGCTTTTTACCAAAAACACTCTTCCTGAACCGCTTGCTTTTGATCATGCTCTTATTCTGAAGGATTATTTTGATTGGCTGGAAAATGGCAGGACATGGTCGTTGAAACCTTGAACGATTGATACTGATGAATTGGTTAAGACAGGTTAGAATTTATACAGTGTTTGGAAGCATCGTTCTTTTCTGGAGTTTGCCTGGTTTTGGCGGCAGTCTCGACTCCGAAAAATATTCCAGAGTCATCTGGAATTATCTGGAGACTCTTTGTGCCTTTGGTCCAAGAAACCCCGGCAGTGAAGGCTATCGTGAAACCCTGGATTTGATCCGGAAGGTGGGTGAAAAATACGCGGATCAAGTGGTGGAGCAACCTTTTTTAGTCCGTTCCTCCATGTCGTCCTCCCATGAGATGGTCAACCTGGAGCTCCAATTTCATGGAACAGAGGGCGGAGCCCCGATATTGATTGGAGCGCATTTTGATACCCGGCCTTTTGCCGATGAGGACCCGGACCCGGAAAAATGGTCAAAACCCATACTGGGAGCCAATGATGGCGGTTCGGGCACTGCTGTTTTGCTTGGGCTGGCTCAATACCTCAGTCAGCATCCGGTTGCCCGGCCTGTCCATCTGGTGTTTTTTGATGGCGAGGATTTTGGTGCCAAGGATTCAGGAATGAATCTGCTGGGCTCGACCCACTACGCCCAACAACTGGCCCAGGAGGATAAAGCCAAATGGCCTTATTGGGTGCTGGTCATTGATATGATCGCCGATAAGGATTTGCAGATATTTAAGGAGAGTTATTCCCAAAAAGGCAGTGCGAATTTTCTGGATAAAATATACGCTGTTGCCAAAGATCAAGGCAACCAGGCATTGAAAGAGGAATTGAAGTACACAATTTACGACGACCATTACCCTTTTCACCGCATGGGAATTCCATCCACGGTGTTGATTGATTTTGATTATCCCTACTGGCACACACTGCAAGACACCCTGGACAAATGTTCCATTGAGAGCATGTTTTCTATTTTTTCTGTAGTGGCACAAACGATCCGGGATTTGTAGTGTTAATGCGCATATTGCATGAAAAAAAGATGGCGAAAACCTTTCAAGCCTTTAAAATAAGGCTGAGCGACAACTCAAAGAAAGGAATTCGCCGTGACA
>PCTK01000048.1:0-147 GCA_002786505.1 Nitrospinae bacterium CG22_combo_CG10-13_8_21_14_all_47_10
CCCAGTTTCAGCAGGAGAAAATTTCTTAGGCCGCAAAAAACAAGTTAATATTATATCCAATTTTGGGAAAAGCAAAAATGAAATAAGCGCCCAAAGGGAAAACCCTGATCACTCAAAAATAAGTTTCCAGCTACCAGGACTTCTGAA
>PCTK01000048.1:174-759 GCA_002786505.1 Nitrospinae bacterium CG22_combo_CG10-13_8_21_14_all_47_10
ATGAGATTACTACTGTAATGAATCCACAAATACAATCGGCATACCTGGCAGGGGATAAATTTCTCGAGCCTTTACTTCAGGAACTGGATGGAACCACAGCCGTTCATGGCCAATTGGTTCTTTCCTCACAACCTGCGAAGAAAGCACACTGGGCTCAGAATATTTGGGAAAATCCCATCGTCCTTCAAATTAACTCGATTAATGACGCGGCAAAACAACTCAAAGCTATTCAACGCAATTGGTGTCTTTATTCGCACACCCTGCACCGCCGGGCGAAACTGATTCAGCAAAAACTGCCACCCGTGAATTTTAAACCTGTAAATTTTCCTCAACCTGTAGCCTCCGCCCCATTGGGGAGCTTTACCCTTCTGGATGAGAACACCCTGCTTGCCTCGGCGAATTGTTCGAGCCCGTTCCCAAACGGCGAAGCGCATTTTGTTGAAGATAAAAATGGCCCTCCCAACCGCGCTTACCTGAAACTTTACGAAGCTTTGACCCTGGCTGGCGTAACACCACAAGTTGGCGAATTTTGTATAGACGTGGGTGGAAGTCCGGGAGGCTGGGCCTGGGTGATTCAGCAATGCG
>PCTK01000048.1:788-9314 GCA_002786505.1 Nitrospinae bacterium CG22_combo_CG10-13_8_21_14_all_47_10
CCGCTGTCTGCAGGGGTTTCTGAGTTAAAAGGAGTTTCGTTTCAGAAACGTTCTGCCTTCACCCTTTTGCCGGAGGAGTTTGAAAATCGTGATGTTAACTGGCTGTTCTCGGATGTGATCTGCTACCCGGAAAAACTTTATGATTGGATCATCAAATGGGTGGAATCCGGTGTTTGCAAAAATTTCATCTGCACTATTAAATTCAAAGGCAAGCCTGATCTGGCCATCGTTGACAAATTTACAGCCATTCCTGACAGCCGGGTGCAACACCTCTTCCACAATAAAAACGAACTGACCTGGTTTAAACTGGATGGCCCACAGTAGCCTGATTAAGTAGAGGCGATTCATGTAAGGGCGAACGGCCGTTCGCCCCTACTACTGGATTCCCGCCTGCGCGGGAATGACGGATGGGGGCGCGGGAATGACGAGATTGCCCGGAACGGGTACGAAGGCTCAATTCCGGGGGAGGTTTTAAAATCACGGTTATGGAAGCATGCCTTTATCTTTATAACGACGCATGGCTTCCGGGCAATCACAGGTACGTTGGACTCCCTGCAAATTTTCAAACACAGAATTGATCAGTTGGGGAAACTTTTGTATCGCCGCAGTGACCTGCTTTCGCTCTTCTTCAGTCTGCATGCCTTCAAACAATTCTCCTTTTTTGAACTCTCGGGGTTTTACCCCCTCGGCGTAATTGGTCAGATAACAGAACGGCGTGTAACACATTTCCATTTCCCTGGCCAGAAAAGCCTCCGGGGCAAGGGTCATGCCCACCAGATCCGCGCCTAATATACGAAGTTTGCGAATCTCCGCCGGGGTTTCCAGGCGCGGGCCTTCGGTGCAGGCGTAGACCGCCTGCTCATGATGAGGCAGTCCGCTCAAGTGCAGGGTGTCGTGCAGGGCACTGGCAATCTGCGGACAAAACGGTTGGTTCATGCGGATGAACCCGATACCCGTATCTTTGAAAAATGTGGTTTCGCGGTTTCTCGTTTCATCAATGATATCGTGCGGGACCACGAAATCTCCCGGCTTGAAAGCCGTATTAATAATCCCCGGACCGGACCATGAAATGATCCGCTCAACCCCGCATTGTTTCAAGGCATGGATGTTAGCGCGATAATTGACAAAGGAAGCGGTGAGCGAATAATCGGTTTCACCATGGCGGGACAAAAACAAAAAGTCCCGGCGTTCAGAACTGAAATGGTGAATGGGTGCGCTTGGACCATAAGGGGTATTAACAACCTCACAGCCCTTTTCCCGGCCAAGGGCCTGCCCTGCGAGGAGATGATAAGCCCCACTGCCGCCAAGCACCGCAATGGGAACGGGTTCAGTCATCAGTTTTAATCAAGGTAAGTTTCAATATCGCCGACATAATTAGCCGCCGATTCGCGTATGCCGCGGATTTCTTCTTCGGTCAGTTCACGTTTTACTTTTGCCGGCGATCCAAGCACCAGGCTTTTGGGTGGAATCTTTGTATTCGGTGTCACCAAAGAACCGGCACCAACAATGGACTGCGCCCCTACTTCCGCGCCGTCCATAACAATCGCCCCCATTCCTATGAGGCATTGTGATCCAATGGTGCAGGCGTGCAGGGTGGCATTGTGGCCCACGGTCACTTCATCTCCGATAATCAGCGGCAGGGTTTTGCGCGCCACGTGCAGGACAGCGCCATCCTGGATATTCGTGCGCTTGCCAATGCGGATATGGTTAACATCGCCACGAATCACCGCATTGAACCACACGCTACTCTCTTCACCAATTTTCACATCACCGATGATCTGCGCGCTTTCCACAACCAGGGAAGAGTCGTCAACTTCGGGTTTCTGACCTTTAAAAGGATGGATCATGTTAAATCCTTTATAAAAAATGTAATACGAATTTTAAAAATGAGAGCTTTGCGTAAGTCGTCGTTGCGAGGAGCAATAGCGACAAAGCAATCCAGAAACCTGGATCGCCACGCTCCTTACAGTCGCTCGCGACGACGAACAGTGTAGTTTTAAACATTCAAACGTAAGTGACGACTTACGCAAAACTCTCTTTAAAAATGCGTGGACCAATGTAACGTCATTTTGATTTTAAAGTCCACCATAAAAATCATACCCGCAGAATCAAACCGGATGAGAGCCCGCATGCTTATCACGGATGGCCTCATAGCTTTTTTCTGCCAGGGATTGCCGGTCCGGCCCTGGCAAAATTTGTGGAAACACCGTCACCGTCACGGGAAGCCGCGTTGTTTTTAATAACGCCACAATATGACTGATGAAACTATCTCCATAATAAGCAATCGTCGGCCGGTGGTCATCCTGATAACTGATCTCCACTGGCACCACAGGCCGCCTCGCAAGAACCGCGGCCTCAAAGACTGCCGATTTAAACGGCACCACATTGGTTCCATCTGTCGCCTGGGCTTCCGGGAACAGGATTACACAATGGCCGCTGTTTAACCGCATCTCAATATCCGCAATGAGTGCTTTCACCTGATGGCGTTTACCGCGGTCCGCAAAAATAGTTTTTCCCAGCCGTGCCAGCCAGTTGAACAGCGGCCAGTCAGCGATCTCGGCTTTGGAGACAAAAAAACCCTTAAAGCAGGCTCCCAGAACAAAAATATCCGGCGAACCAACATGGTTTGCAACGATCAGCGATCCCGGTTTTATAGAAACGTCTCCCTCCACTCGAATTTGGATATTGAAGACCATGCAGGTCACGCGAGCCCACACTTGCGCAAAAAAAGAAATCCATTTCAAAAGCCATGACCGTGACATAAAAAATAAAACATGCCCACACGCTCCGATTACCGCGAACACCACAAATACGACGGTATACATTCCCATTCGGATGACGGCAAGGCAAAGTCCCATATAAAATTCCTAGAAAAATCCTTTTGGTTTTTTTCTAATTCCCAACATATCGCAAATAATCAGACGGTTGAGATTCTTACACAAGGAAATGGTCATGGAGCCCGGCCCAATATTTCCGGCGGGCTCCACATCCAGCACCGAAAGCATGGCATTGCCAACACGTGACCAGGCAAGATGGCTTTTTAACAGGCTGTAATGGATTTTATCCATGCCGCAAAACGCGCCCAGTCCGCTCACTAAATGGACCCTCTCATTCTGAACGGACTTTTCCTCAAGATACTGGTTCACTTTTTTCACCGCCGCAGAGGCCTGTTCAAAAGTCATCGGACTTTTAAAATAAAAGATGGCTTTCAATAATTTAAAGGACATCTTTCCCATATCCCTGGATATGTCCACATGAATGGAAGTCACAAAGACTTCGGCGTTCAATGCCAGCGATTTATCAATCAGGGTGTCCAGACATTCAATAAGAGAATGGTCGGGCACTCCATACATGATGTCATTGCCGATATCCGTCAAGAGTACCGCCAGGCGCCGCCCCTGCTTTGCATAAGATTTTGCAGATTCCAGGACCCGGCATTCACCGATGGGAGGGTAGGTGAGGTTGAGTAGTCCGCCTCTCGCGCAATAAGCCCGGCCCGGCCCCAGCGCATTGACAAACTCGCATTGTAACGTGTTTTGGGCAAGATGCCGGGTGAAAGCGGAATAAGCCCTTGCCAGATTGCTGGCCCCCAGCAGGATAAAAAGAAACCCAGAATGTTCACCGGAGCCTTGCATAACCCTCTACGAAGAGGGCCGAAAACGGTCCGGCAGGCCAAAAGCGGAGGCCCTGATGAGCAATTTCTTGCGCAGGTCCTTATAAAAGTCTACCGTTTTCTTCAAGTTCAAAGCCTTTTCATGGTTCTGTTGCTTGAGCAGGTTCGCACGCGCAGAATAGCTTTCGACCGTTTCATCGTAGTGATTAAACCGGCTTTTCCACCAGTTTCCCGGCTTGCCATCCCACGCCAGTTCACCGGGACCCTGCATCGGCTTTAAAGTGAGGCGCTTGTTGGCGTGGTCAATCTCAAACCTGAAATCCCCAAGGAAACTCATTCCCAGCAAGCCATCAATTTCTTTTATATGGCTGTTGATGGACGCTTCAACCAACCGGGTCTGGGCGGAGCCAATAGCAACTGTGTCAAGCGCCACCAACGGCATCCAGTCTTCCCCGCCCGCAGTGTTGAAAGGCAACTCGGCGGTGGTGGAGTACTGTGTCAGCCCCAATTGACGGCCAATATCTTCAGTAAGTGTTATCAGGGAGGCGCCGGTATCGAGCATCAGCCGTGCCTTGATGCGGCCATTGAGAACCGTATCGACCAGAAAATTGCCGCCGCCCGCGGGAATGAGAGGAACTTGAATTTCACTGGTTGATAAAGTTGACCCCGGAAGTTCTATTGCAGGGGAAGAACCTGGAGTAGCACGGTGCGCGCCCTGACTCTCACGATGCTTGCGGACTCCTTTATCCCTTTCGCGGTACTGCCTGGGAATCTTGGAGAGGTCATCCGTAAAATGAAGCGCGCCTTTGTCATCCCGATAAGAATAAACACCCGCGAGACTGCCCTGCACCCCAAAACAAATAATAAAAAGAACCAGCGTGAACGGAACAACCCACTTTCTGAAAACTCTATTCAATTTCGATCGGGCTGACATAGACTTCGCGGGGTTTGACTCCGTCAGATGGACCCACCACCCCTTCTCGCTCCATGGTTTCGATAATTCGTGCCGCGCGATTATAGCCTATTCTCAAACGCCGCTGGATATAAGAAATGGAAGCCTGCCGGTCTTTGGCAACAATAGCAAGGGCTTCATCGTATTTTTCGTCATACTCTTCTTCCCCATCCCCGCCATTCTTCTCGTCCTGAGCCACCGACTCAAAAATATCTTCCTGATAATGGGGTTTCGCCTGCTTTTTGATGAAGTCCACAATTCGCTGTATCTCTTCATCACTGACCATGACCCCATGCAGTCGATGAAGCTTGGAAGTTCCGGGAGGAAGAAACAGCATATCGCCTTTGCCGAGAAGTTTGTCCGCACCCATGGCATCCAGAATAGTTCTGGAATCAACCCGCGAGGTAACTTTATAAGACATGCGCGCGGGAAAGTTGGCCTTGATGATTCCGGTCAAAACATCGACCGAGGGCCGTTGCGTAGCAACGATCAGATGAATACCCGCGGCCCGCGCCATCTGCGCCAGACGGGTTAACGAGTCTTCCACTCCTTTAGACGCGACCATCATGAGATCGGCCAATTCGTCGATCAGCACAACAATATAAGGGAGCTTGGCCGGTGGTTCCGGCATCACATCTTCATCTTCTTCCTCCGCATCTTCAGCATTTTCAGGCTTAACCCCTTTATAGGCCTTCTCACGTTTTTTCAGTTCCAACTCATATTTTTTTTGCAATTTCTCCGCCAACTCGTTGAAACCGCCTATATTGCGCACTCCGCACTCGGCCATCATTTTGTAACGCGATTCCATTTCGTTAACCGCCCATTGGAGCGCGGCGGCGGCTTTTTTAGGATTGGTGACCACCGGTGAAATAAGATGCGGAATTCCATCATAGACAGAAAGTTCCAGCATTTTAGGATCAATCATGATCATTTTCACTTCATCCGGTGTGGCGTTCAAAAGGATACTGCAAATCATGGCATTGAGTCCCACACTCTTTCCCGACCCGGTCGAACCCGCCATGAGCAAATGCGGAGTGGTAGCAAGGTCCTGAACTGCCGGTTCCCCGGTAATATCTTTTCCGATTACCAGGGTAAGCTTGGATACCGATTCCTGAAACACCTCGGAAGTCATGACATCTTTAAAATAGATGGTCTCACGCCGCCTGTTGGGAATCTCGATACCCACGACCGGCTTGCCCGGTACGGGAGCCAGAATGCGGAGCCCCACACAACGCAAGGCCAGCGACAGGTCGTCCGCCAGAGAAACAATCCGGCTGACCTTGATTCCCGGCGCCGGTTCATATTCAAACAAAGTGATGACCGGGCCCGGCAGAACCTGCACCACCCGTCCCTGAATTCCAAAGTCCAATAACTTCTTTTCGAGAATGGCACTGCTGGCGAGAATCTCCTCCCGGGCTTTATCATCCTGTGTATCTCTACCCGGAGGGGGGTCTGCCAACAGGGAAAGCGGGGGAATCTGATATTCGCCTGACGAACTCATGAAGGCAAAATGGTCCTGAACCACGAACTCTGCCTTCTCTTCCCTGGCTTTTTTGGATTTCTCTTCCTGCTTTGCAACCGGCTCAGGCCGACTGCGTGTGACGATCACCGGTGCCACAGCCGCTTTCTTAATTTCCTGAATCTGCTTCCTTGCCGTGCGGAAATTTTTTATCACCGCCTGAATGGCCGACAAACTCTTTAACAAAATATTCTTAATTCCAACAACCCCTAATATCAGCACTGCGGCCAGAGCCTTGAATATTTTTCCGGCTCCTTCCACCAGCATATTGAGCGGAATGCGCGTCATCACCAGAAAGGCAATGAGCAATAAAGTGATCAGGGTCAATACCGCGCCGCCTGCATTTAACCAGACCACCAGAAATCCGCCCAGGCCATGGCCGACCAAACCACCGACAGGAACCGCTGAACCAAAAAATGGATCAACCTCGAACTGGATTGCCAGCAAGGAGCACAAGCCAATCAAGAACAAAAGTCCCGAACTTAAAATCAAAGGCCAGTTGAGATGATTTTTCCCCCGAATCAAAGTCCAGCCCAGAAACGCCGTAAGCACCGGGAAGAAAAAAGAACCGCTACCGAAAACGCGGGCCAATGCATCGGAAAAATAAGCTCCGACCATGCCGACCGAGTTTGTCACGTTAGCCCCTGTAACGCTTTTATTGAAGGAGGGATCGGCGGGTGAAAAAGACAGCAACGCCATCAGGCCGAACACAGTGAAAGCCAGAGCGACCACACCAAAAAAATCTCGAATCAATATATGTACTGTTTTTTCTTCACTCATGGGTCACAATTCTCGGGTTGGTTTGAGTTATCAATCGATGGCCGGTGTTCTGGAAAAATGTATCCTGTTTCCAGTTCGCGTCATCGGGTTCCGGGTAGTCCAGGTTGTAGTGCAAACCCCGGCTTTCTTTTCGTGTCATGGCTCCCTGAATGATCAAATCCGCCGTGATGGCGATGTTTCTCAATTCCAGAGTGTCCTTGGTGATCTTAAAGTTCCAGTAATATTCCTGAATTTCTTCCAGCAGAAGTTGAATGCGGCTCTCGGCCCTTTTTAAACGTTTGTTGGAACGGACGATGCCGACATAGTTCCACATCAACCGGCGAATCTCGTCCCAGTTGTGCGACACCACTACCGATTCATCACTGTCTACCGCGCTCCCAGGGTCCCATTCAGGAATTTGATGGCTTTCCTTTTTACCGCTGGAGTCCTTCAACATGGCGACGGCCTTCTCCACAGCACGGTGCGACAGAACCAGTCCTTCCAGCAGAGAGTTCGAGGCCAGGCGGTTAGCGCCATGCAAGCCCGAGAAACACACCTCCCCGCTGGCAAAAAGCCTTTTGATATTCGTCTGACCATTGGCATTGACCACCAGTCCGCCACACATATAATGCGCCGCGGGAACTACGGGAACAGGTTCCCGCGCCATATCAAATCCGAATTCCAGACAGGTTTTATAAATATTGGGGAAGCGTTCGCGAATACGGTAACCCTCAAGATGCGTTGCATCAAGAAGGACGTAATCATCGCCGCTCTTTTTCATTTCGTAGTCAATCGCTCGCGCCACCACATCGCGGGGAGCCAGACACCGTAAAGAGTGGTAGTTTTCCATGAACGTGTCGCCGTTTTGCAGGCGCAAAATTCCGCCCTCGCCTCGCACCGTTTCCGAAATGAGAAAGGATTTCGCTTTCGGGTGAAACAGGCAGGTTGGGTGAAACTGAAAAAATTCCATATTAGCGATTTTTGCCCCGGCCCGATAAGCCACAGCAATGCCATCACCCGTTGCGGTATCCGGATTCGAAGTATAGAGATAAACTTTGCCCGCGCCGCCGGTCGCCATGAGAATGACCCGGCCCACCATCGTCTCCACCTTTTGCGTCAAGTGGTTCAGGACATAAAGTCCCAACGCCTCGTCCTCATCGCTTCCCGGCTGAACTTTTTCCTCAAGCCGGGCGCGGGTAATAAGGTCGATCGCCATGTGGTGTTCAAATATTTCGATATTGTCCTGAGCGTGAACCGCTTCAATGAGAGTACGTTCTATTTCCCAACCCGTCAGGTCGTTTGCGTGCAGAATACGGCGTTTGGAGTGCCCGCCTTCCTGGCCCAGATCAAACCCGGCCCCGCGAATACGATCAAACCTGGCACCAAGCCGGACCAACTCACGGATTCGTGCCGGACCCTCGCGGCAAGCGATACGCACGAAGTCTTCATGGCAGAGTCCGCGCCCGGTCTCCATCGTGTCCTGAACATGAAGTTCAAACGAGTCGTCCTCTGCCATCACCGAGGCAATACCGCCCTGGGCATATTTGGTCGCCGACTCCTCCAAAGCATCTTTAGTGACGATTCCAACCGAGCCGAACTTGCTCACCTTGAGCGCAAACGTCAGCCCGGCGACACCACTGCCTATTACGATGAAATCCTTTTCAATAGCCATGCCCCATTTTA
>PCTK01000094.1 GCA_002786505.1 Nitrospinae bacterium CG22_combo_CG10-13_8_21_14_all_47_10
TATTAGGTTCATTAAAGCCTTTAATTATGCTATTTTTAAAGTCCGCAATAATTTAAAGGAAAAATTCAAACGATGGATTTCAAGCAATTGTTCGATTTTGTAAACGTATATATCCTTCAGGCATTTCTGATCATATTCCTGGCTCTCATTGCTGATTTATTCCAAAAGAAAATTTTCCGATCCTTCGCAGAAAAAGCGAAACGCACCTCCAACAAATGGGATGACGCTATCCTGCTATCCATCCCCTCGCCTCTAAGTATTATTATTTGGATTACAAGCATCACGTTCGCCGGAAAAATTATTCAAAACACCACCGGCACAATGATTGCTGATGTCCTTGTTCCTTTACGCGATGCAATCATTATTGCTTCACTCGCCTGGTTTCTGGTTCTATCCATTCGGCGTACTGAAAAAAGTTATCTTTCATCCAGAGAAGAAATCGACCCAACCACCCTGGATGCGATATCAAAACTGGCTCGCATATCTGTTGTTATCACCGCCGCCCTGATGATATTGCAATCCCTGGGGTTCAGCATTTCAGGGGTTCTGGCTTTTGGAGGTGTTGGCGGCATAGCCGTTGGTTTTGCGGCCAAAGACCTGCTGTCTAATTTCTTTGGAGGACTCTTTATATACATGGACCGGCCTTTCGCCGTAGGAGATTGGATACGCTCGCCCGATCGGGAGTTGGAGGGTGTCATAGAGAAGATAGGCTGGCGAGTCACCGTAATCAGAACCTTCGACAAGCGCCCCCTGTATATTCCCAATTCAGTTTTTTCGCAGGTCGCGGTGGAAAATCCCTCGCGCATGCAAAACCGGAGAATCAAGGAAACCATCGGAATTCGCTATGATGACGCGGACAAAATGGAAGTGATCACGATACAAGTTAAAGAAATGTTAGAAAACCACCCTGAAATAGATGTCAATAATACCCTGATGGTCAACTTCAATAGTTTCGCCCCTTCTTCACTTGATTTTTTCATCTATACTTTCACCAAAACAACAAATTGGGCTCAGTATCACGCCATCAAGCAGGATATTCTTTTAAAGATTTTAAAAATTATTGCAGACAATGGAGCGCAAGTGGCATTCCCCACTTCAACCATTCATTTGGCTCAACAGGAACAATAAAAAAGCCGGAAACTCAACACTGATTTTTTATGAACTCACGCAATTTTTTTCACAAAACTCCATTACTTCTTTGTTTAGCTCTCACATTGTTAATTGTGAGTTGCGCAAACCTGGGTCCGACCACTTTGAAAAGCGAGAGAAGCAACTACAATCTCGCCGTTCAAAGAACCAATGACGAACAGCTTATGCTCAACCTGGTCCGGCTCAAATACAGGGACACCCCATTTTTCATGGAAGTGAGCAGTGTGGCATCCCAATTCACTCTTTCAACCAGCGCAAATGCCAGCGCTACTTTGCAGGATGGGATCAAAGGACTCTTTGGCTTGGGAGGAAGCCTGGGTATGACGGAAAAGCCAACCGTAACCTATTCCCCTTTACAGGGAGATCAGTTTATTCAGCGCGTGTTATCTCCTCTCCCCTTACAGACTATCGCCCTTCTATTTCATTCCGGTTGGAGCATTGAAAGAATTTTTCGATTGTGCTTTCAACGTATGAACGATCTTAAAAATGCTCCGGGCGCATCAGGCCCAACCCCCAACCTGGCCCCACAGTTTTTGGAGTTCGTTTCAGCAGTAAAATATTTGAGGAGATTGCAGACTCAAGATGCCATAAACCTCTCGTATCACGAAGAGAATGGGGTACCCCAATTGATTTTACATATCAGCGAAGAATATAAAAACCGGGAAGAGGCCAAACAGTTTGCTCTTGCGGCCAATGTCGAACCAGGGAAAACCCGTTATGTTCTTGCATTTTCACCGGATTTTAACAAGTCCGATCAAATCAGGGTTGTCACCCGTTCGCTTCTCGGCATCATGTTTTATATTTCGCAGGCAGTAGAAGTCCCAAAGGAAGATATTATAAAAGGAAAAGTAACTCAGACCAAAACACCAGATGGAAAAGCTTTTGATTGGAAGGAAGTGACGGGCGACCTGTTGAAAATTCGTTCTCTTTCTGAAACTCCACAATCGGGCGCGATGACTATTTTTTACCGTGGAACCTGGTTCTATATTGACGATTCGGATTTATCCTCCAAATCTACGTTTTCCCTCCTGGCCCAGATATTCTCATTGCAGGCAGGCAAGATTCAAGACAACGCCCCTCTCCTCACCCTCCCCATAGGGCAATAAAGCGGAACCAGCCGATAGATGTTGCTCATGTAGAAACCTCAGTCCTTCTGCTCAAGGCATTTCGTCGGCCGACCAATCGATCCAGAAACAGTTTTCCATCCAGGTGGTCCATCTCATGCTGAACGGCCCGGGCTTCGTAACCTGACATACAAAACTGGAGTTTTTCGCCGCTCTCGTTCACCGCCTCCAGGGTAATAGATTTTGCCCGCTCCACTTTGCCGGTATAGTCTGGGACCGAGAGGCAACCCTCCCTTCCTAAACTGGTTCCTTCATAAAACTTGATCTCAGGGTTTATCAACACCAGGAAACCATGGTTGGCGTGCTGAGGTTTATGAGAAATATCAACCAGAACAATTCTTTCAAACCGTCCCACCTGAGGGGCCGCAATCCCCACGCATCCGGGGAAAGAGCGGAAGGTTTCTTCAAGGTCCCTGACAAACTTCTTCAGGTCGGCAGAAAAATCTTTCACAGGTTGTGAGATTTTTTTCAGGTTTTCATCGGGATAAACCAGAACATTCAGGATGGTCATGGCTATCCGACCATGGTATCAATGGGAGTCATACTCGCTACAACATTATTTTCCCTGGCCAGCGTTTGCAAAGCTTTGTCCACCGTGTCCAACCCTTTACCAGCAACCCCTTCTATATGCATGATATAAACGGGATTCTCCGGGTTACCGCCGACATCCGACTCCAGGTTGAGAATATTCAATCCTGCTTTGAACAGAGCACTCGTGGCGTGGGCAACGATACCAGCCTGATCAGCGCCATGAATACTGATTCGCACATCCGGTTCAATATGGTGGTGTAAATCTGCCTCTACCTCATCCAGGTGAAAAAATAATTTCAACTTATCGCATAATGGCCGCAGTTTTTCCGCTACAGCGGATTTCTTTTCAGGAATGGAAACCATAAGCATGATGGTAAAGTTACCACCCAGCCGGGTCATTGATGCCTCCCCAAGGTTTCCTTTCATATTAAATAATGCATGGCTGACTTCGGCAACAATCCCCGGCCTATCCTTACCTACCAATGTCAACATCAACCAGTTTTCCATCATGGTATCTCCCATTGATTAAGCTTTTTGATCAAGCCATTGTTGAAACAATTCCAGAGCCTCTTTATAACGGCCCGCAACCAATCTTTGCTCTGTGGGTGGGGCCAGACCATTATCTTTTGAAATCACAATATATTTTTCTGTAATACTTTCATTTTGCATAAAAACTGCGGCACCGGCTCCCATTACACAACCTGTGCCCCTGAAAAGTTCTTCATGAATAGCTTTGGGATTATTGGTAACACTGAGTCCATCTTTATTTATGAGATCAATCATATTAAAAAACTTCTTTCCATTAAATTAAATCGAAACAGTATACCCAAATTTAATAATCGAAAGCTTCCATTTGCCGGAAAATGCTCTATTTTTCGGCATAGGGATTTAAGCTTCCCGCAAATGATTTACTAGATATTCCTATACATTTGAGGTAAGGTAATTCGACACATACCATTGACTTTTATGACTTTATAAACTTTTCAAGCATTTTCTGTCAGGGCCCCTCTATTTTACTATGCGAAAAATACGAGTTCTTGTTGTTGACGACGCAGTGGTTGTCAGAAAAATTGTTACCGACACACTAAGTGGCGATCCCGATATTGAGGTAGTGGCTACCGCCGCAAACGGGAAAATTGCCTTACAGAAAATCCCGCAAGTCAATCCCGATATCCTGACTCTGGATATTGAGATGCCGGAAATGGATGGACTTCAAACTCTGGCTGAAGCCAGAAAAATCTACCCTCACTTGCCCATCATCATGTTCAGCACGCTTACAGAACGAGGTGGGGCAAAGACATTGGAGGCCCTGGCCCTTGGTGCTACTGATTATGTAACCAAACCCGCAAACGTGGGAAGTGTATCTGTGGCCATGCAACGGATACGGGACGAACTGATTCCCAAGATAAAGATGTTTTGCGCCAAAAAAGCCGGGTTGGAGGCACCACCCACTTTAGTTCCCAAACCCGCCGCGAAAGTATCAACGCCGTTCAAAAGTCCCCCGGTAACCAGAAAAGCCCTGAATCAGAAAGTAGATATTCTCGCCATTGGTGTTTCTACAGGAGGGCCCAACGCCTTGGCAGAACTCATTCCTACTCTTCCCGGTGATCTGCCTGTGCCAGTCGTTCTGGTTCAGCATATGCCCCCTTTCTTCACCAAACTCCTTGCTGAAAGACTGACCGCAAAGTCTCCGCTGGATGTTCAAGAAGGAAAGGCGGGCAAAAAAATCGCGCCGGGTCAAGCCTGGATAGCGCCAGGAGACTACCATATGGTTCTGGAAAAAAAAGCTGACGGGGTTTATCTGCAAACCAATCAGGAGCCACAGGAAAATTCCTGCCGACCGGCTGTAGACCCTTTATTCCGCTCCGTTGCAGAAATTTATGGACCTGGAACCCTGTCTGTTGTTTTAACGGGAATGGGGCAGGATGGCCTGATTGGTTGTCAACATATTAAGGACGCAGGGGGCCACGTCATCGTTCAGGATGAAGAAACCAGTGTCGTATGGGGCATGCCCGGCTTTGTAGCGCGAGCAGGTTTAGCAGATGAAGTTCTTCCCCTCAACCAGATTAGCGCAAAAATTGTTTCACTGTTAAAAGTGGGGCGATTCTAACAGGACAATTCAAGTCATCAAAGCTCCGGTATTCACATTGACTGCTTTTTCCGAATCCAAAATCAACAGCAACTTACCCGTCAATTTATAGACACCCAGTACCAGTTGCCGAACTTCACGGGGAATAGTTTCAGGAGGCCGCTCATAGACATCCTCAGGCACTTCCAGCACATCTCCTATTTCATCAACCAGAAGGCTCACCACCCCGTCTTCCGTCCGCACCACTACATTCATGGGCAATTTATCTCCAGTCAGGGGCACCATTCCTAATCGTTGCCTCAAATCAATGGCGGTAATAATTTGACCACGGAGGTTTATCAACCCGCGCACCACGGCAGGTGCCAGGGGGACGGTAGTCATTTCCTGATAACGAAAAACTTCCTGGACCTGTTCCACTTTTACCCCGAACATATGGTTGTCGAGGTAAAAGGTACAAAATTGTTTTTGATCAGCCATGTCAGACCTCCTCCGCTAAGGCTACTGCTTTTGTTGCAACTCCGAAACTTGGGTCGGCGGCCAGGACAACATTTTCAACATCCAGAAGGTCGGTGACCCGGTTTTGCACCACAATGGTCCCCAACACTCCCTTCCGGTTAGCCCCGCGCTTCACGGTTACCACCTCTTCTACAATATCAATGATACGCTCCACGACCAGCCCGACACTTCTGTCATTCTTGGTGAAGACAATAGCCTGCATCAATTCTTTCTTTGAGTCTTCTGTTGCAGTTCTCACATTGAGAACCTTTTTAAGGTAAATAAGAGGCATGATTTCCCCGCGATACTGCACCACATCCTGATCGCCTGACCGTTCGACATCGGAACGTTTAAACTCTTCCAGACGCGCGACTTCAGACAACGGAATGGCTATGCGGTCATCAGCCTGCAAACCAAAAATGAGCAATGTTCGACGATCACCCCCACTGCCTTGAGCCGTTGAGCTTTTCACAATCGTTTTTTCCTGATGTTCGGCAATGACATGGGCTTTTTGGGCCAGCCCCATAACATCCAGAATCAGAGCCAGTTTGCCGTCTCCCATTATGGTAGCCCCTGAAAATGCCGAAATGCCTTTGAGCTGTTTGCCCAGTGGCTTGACCACAATTTCCTCGGTATCACTGATTCCCTCAACCACGAGACCAAATTGGCGGTCATCTGCATGCAGAACAACAATATTCACAGCATCACTTTCTTCTTTCGCCACCTTCAACTCATCATTCAGGGAAACCAGGGGAAGCAGACTGCCACGCAAGCGGTAAACAGGGGCTCCCTGAATCATTTCGATTGACTTTTTCGCCTGGTTTCCATCAAGACGTACCAGTTCAAGCAGGTTCACTTGTGGAATAGCATAACGTTCTCCCGCTGTGGTGATGATCAAGGCTGGAATAATCGCCAGAGTGAGAGGAATCTTTACGCGCAAGGTAGTGCCTTTCCCCGGGACGCTCTGGATATCCACCGATCCGCCAATTTTCTCAATATTAGTGCGGACCACGTCCATCCCCACACCACGACCAGACACATTGGTCACTTTTTCCGCGGTGGAAAACCCTGGCGCGAAAATCAGGTTGACCAGTTCCCGGTCTCCCATTCGGTCGGCCTGTTCCTGCGATATGACGTTTTTACTTAGAGCAATTTTTTTAATTTTTTCGGGATCAATCCCACTGCCATCATCAATGATCTCAATATTGACCTGACCACCTTCATGAAAAGCGCGCAACAACAAAACGCCTTCCTCATCCTTCCCGCTTGCCAAACGTTTTTCAGGGGTTTCAATTCCATGGTCACAGGAATTCCTGACAATATGGGTTAGAGGATCCTTGATAGCCTCAATCAGTGTTTTGTCCAGTTCCGTGTCTTTGCCTTCCATCTCCAGACGAATCTTTTTACCAACGGACATGGAAAGGTCTCGAACAACCCTGGGAAACTTACTCCAGATATTCCCAATAGGTTGCATCCGGGTTTTCATGACACCCTCCTGCAACTCTGTGGTGACCAGGTTCAAGTGCTGGCTGGTGGCTATAAATGTAGAATCAGCCTGGGCAGGAGCATATTGTAATATCTGGTTTCGGGCCAGAACCAATTCACCCACGAGATTCATTAGACGGTCAAGAATATCCACATCCACACGAATGCTGGAGTCCGCCACACCACGGGTTTCTTTACGCCGGTCCGGGGTAGCCCGTTTATCCCCATGCTGGGCTACAAATTCTTCCTGTTCTTCTGGAGTAGACTGACGACGATCCACCTTTTCCGCCGCCGGAACAAATTCTCTCTCTTCTTTATTCTCCACTACCGGTGCGGAGGCAGAGGCGGCTACTTGTGCCGAGCCTTCTTCTGTCAGCAGTTTTCCAAGAGTATCCACCAGGCTTGAATAGTCCACATCCCCCTCATTACGCTTGCTCTCGATGCAACCCAACATTTGCCGGATGGCATCCACCATCGCCAACAGGGCACTGGTTCTTGGTGGATTAAAAGCCAGTTCACCATCTCGAAGCTTACCCAAGAGGTTTTCCCCGACATGAGCTACCCTTTCAAGTTTGTTTAAACCAATAAAACCACATGTTCCTTTAATGGTATGGATAGTTCTGAAGATGCTGGAAAGAATTTCTTTATTGCCAGGGTCCTGCTCCAACTCAATGAGATCTTTATCCAGACGATCCAGGTTTTCATAACTTTCGACCAAAAACTCATTGACGATGGGTTCCATATCCTCATCAATTTCAGCCGAAGGCTTGACCGGTTCAGCGTCATCCGCCCTGGCAGGAGAAACCGGGGCTGGAGCAACAGGCTCAACCGTTGTTCCCGCTACCGCATCAGTTTGCAAACGGGTCAGGGTTTCAACCAGTCCGGAGTAATCAACACTCCCTTCATTACCATCACTTTCAATGCAGGAAAGCATTTGCCGGATGGCATCCACCATGGCCAAAAGAGCGCTGGTCCTGGCAGGATCCAGTTTTAACTCCCCATCCCGCAATTTTCCCAACAGGCTTTCACCAATATGCGCCACGGATTCCAGCTTGGTGAAACCTATGAAACCACAGGTTCCCTTTATAGTATGAATGGTCCTGAAAATACTTGAGAGAATATTTATGTCACTGGGGTCCTGCTCCAAGTTAATAAGGTCTTGGTCCAACTGGTCGAGATTTTCATAACTTTCGACCAAAAACTCGTTGACGATTTCCCCCATTCCATCTCCCTGGGATGAATTTTCATCCGGGGTCAGATCAGGAGCAACAGGTTCTGTGTTTTCTGAATTGGTCATGTTGTAACCTCAATTAAACAAGCTTTTAATTTGTCCAAAGCTGACAATATCAAATCGATCAAAACACTTTTTTCGCAGGAAACAGGTTTGGTTTATCTGTAACATTCCAACACGAAAAACAATCGGCAAAGTGACCTTGAGAAAAAAACTCAGGTCCCAGGCCTTCGGCCTACCAGATCCCCCGACTTTGCCCCAGCTACCTTTAACATAAAATCACCCTCTGCCATCGAAAAGCGAAGCTTCTCCAAAGGCAGACCTCGAGGCAACAAAGGTTCCACATCATGCCCACGCATGATCGTTGGCAATGACATGGTGACTTTAAAATCTTCTTTGGACATTCGGGCAACAATATCCCCGGCTAAAACATTTGCCAGTTCGCCAACCACATCCCCCATATCCGGGCTATCATAATCTATGTCAAACCCACAAAACCTGGAAGCCATGGCAATCGCCGAAGCTTTTGGAAGAGCCAACATGATGATGTAGTTC
Source organism: Nitrospinae bacterium CG22_combo_CG10-13_8_21_14_all_47_10 (assembly GCA_002786505.1). Classification (GTDB taxonomy): domain Bacteria; phylum Nitrospinota; class Nitrospinia; order Nitrospinales; family VA-1; genus LS-NOB. Next base: position 8,660 of record PCTK01000094.1, read on the forward strand.
ACATCCCCCATGAATGAAATAATTCCCACCACTCCATCGCCAAGACTTTCTCCGGCTTTTTCATTCTCAAGCTTTGGCTCTGCTCCAAAAATTGTGTTGAAGATCGATAATATTGACCCGCGGGTAACATCTATCAACACGCTTGGCATTTCCCCGTCGCTAAAATTGATTGTTGCCATGCACAATTCCTCTTTTTTAGGGCTAACCCAGTTCCAATTGGCAATCTTTAATTACGAAATTCCTCCTCCAAGACGGCCCAGTTAAGTGCTCCAATTGCAGAAATATCTCCAAGTTAAAGCTTTATGGCTTTAATTTTTTCTTCCAACTGAACTGCGTTAAAAGGCTTTACAATGTACTGGTTTACGCCAGCCTGTACGGCTTCCATGATTTTGTCTTTGTCGGCCTCGGAAGTTACCATGATGAAAGCAACCCCTTTTATGCTCCCATTTGCCCGAACTGCTTTTAAGAATTCCAAACCTGTCATATTTGGCATATTCCAATCGGACACGATAAGGTCATATCCGCCTTCGCTGGCTTTTTTTAGACCCGCGGCACCATCATCAGCCTCTGTGAGGTCAGTAAACCCCAACTCTTTTAAGTTCTTTTTAATGATTTGCCGCA
>PCTK01000097.1:0-724 GCA_002786505.1 Nitrospinae bacterium CG22_combo_CG10-13_8_21_14_all_47_10
AGATTTGATTCGCCGTTACCTGATTGAAAATAACCACCGCAGTATTCTGGTGGCCATACCCCAACAGGGACTGGGCAAAAAATGGGAAGCACGGGAAAGAAAAATTTTGAAAATGGTTAAAGAGGGGCTCACCTCCGATCAGGTCAATAACCTGATTGCCGAAACCCAAAAACTGCAGGGACTGCAATTGGCGCCGGACTCTCCGGAGGCTCTTGCCACGCTTCCCTCGTTGGCGATTGAGGATGTCCCTAAGGAAATTGAAAAGTATCCCCTGGAAATAAAAAAGCAAGGAGAGATACTCTTCCACGACCTGTTCACCAATAATATCGCTTACACACAGATAGGGTTCAACACACACACAGTGCCGGGTGAAATGATTCCCTACATTCCGCTTTTGGGGACCCTGGTACTGGGGATGGGGACTCGCAAGCATAGCTACACAGAAGTTTCCAAGTTGATTGGCATGCATACGGGCGGAATCCGCACCTCCCATTTTACTTCGGCAACGGTCCAGGACCGTCAGCAGGTTCTTTCCTATATCTTTTTCAACGGCAAGGCGTTGATGGAAAAAGTGGACAACTTGTTTGATCTTTTTGATGAACTGCTTGGCGAGTACAGCTTTGATGACACTAAGAGGCTGGTTGAAATTATCCGCAGTGCCAGGGCTGATATGGAAGATTCGATTGTCCCGCATGGCAACCATTATGTGCAGGCAAGGCTTCAG
>PCTK01000097.1:796-938 GCA_002786505.1 Nitrospinae bacterium CG22_combo_CG10-13_8_21_14_all_47_10
CTCCTGGAGCGTGTGGAGAAAAATCCGGCGGAGGTTGCCGACATGTTCCGACAGGTTGCTGAGCGGGTTTTTACCCGCAAGAACGCCCTGTTCAATATCACGTCAGGGCAAAAGGATTACCAGGTTATAGAAAAAAGAATTG
>PCTK01000097.1:974-9067 GCA_002786505.1 Nitrospinae bacterium CG22_combo_CG10-13_8_21_14_all_47_10
GTGAAGAAAAATGGGATTTGAAAGCGTTGCCTCTGAACGAGGGTTTCTTGACTGCCAGCAATGTTCAGCATGTTGGTAAAGGGGCCAATCTGTATGATTTGGGATTCAAATATTCCGGCCAGTTTGAGACCCTCAAAGCTCTCCTCAGAACCGGGTTTTTATGGGACAAGGTTCGCGTTCACGGGGGCGCCTATGGCAGTGGCAACTCGTTCAATCTCTTTACCGGCGATTATAGTCTGGTTTCCTACCGGGACCCCAACCTCACTGAAACTCTGGGAGTCTATGATGAGATTGCGGACTTTCTGAATCACCTGGATCTGTCCTCCGAGGAACTGACTAAAATGATCATCGGCTGTGTCGGAAAAATGGACCCGCCTTTAACCCCGGATCGTAAAGGCTCGGCTTCCATGATCGATCATCTTACCGGCCGTACCCACGAATTGAAACAGCAATACCGTGAGGAACTATTGTCCACCAGTCTGGAAGATCTAAAAGGATATGCTCCCCTGTTTGAAAAAATCAGGGATGCGGGCAATGTCTGCGCCCTGGGTAATGAAGATAAATTGAAGAAATCCAAATCGGTATTTGGACAACTGGTTAAGGTGTTTAATTAACAACCGAGCTATGCCCGGTGATAGCTGGCTTCTTGTTTTTGGCAATTGCGTTAGCGTCATCGCCCCATTGTCTCCCCCGCCTGGGGGTTAAGTTTTTGGTGTTTCCTGTCGATAGAAAAACAGTAAAGCCTATTTTTGACAGGTGAGATATGAAGCTCAAACGCAAAGAAATTTTGGACCTTTTGAGATCATTTGGGGTGAGTCAGGTTTCTGAGTTGAAGAATGGTTGCCGCGATTATGAGTCGTATTTCAAAAAACGCAAGAACCGGGAAAATCAGCGGTTTACGATGCGGCATTCATTTCGTTCATAGAGAACCGCGCAGGCAAAGAACTTCTGCAAGAACTGCCAGCAGTAATCCTATTTGCTCCCGCTCAACGACCGCGCCGTTTCGAAAGCTTTCTCCATTTCAGGCAGTCGAGCCAGTTCTGGCACCACTTCAAGATACCGAATGACCCCGTCCGGGTCGAGCACGATAATGGCTCGGGACAGCAAGCGGGTTTCCTCAATCAAAAGTCCGGTCGATTGACCAAACTCAGCCTCCCGGTAATCCGACAGGAATTGGATGTTGTGAATATTAGCTTCTTTGGCAAAACGTTTTTGTGCAAAAGGCAGGTCCCGGCTGATCGTCACCAGGTTAGCGGTTTGATCCAGTCCCTTGTTCTCTTCGCTAAGTATATGCGTTTGTTTTTCGCAGGTGGGGGTGTCCAGGGAGGGAACGACACTCAGTATTGTCACTTTACCTTTGAACGATTGCAGGTCAATCATGTTCAAACTCAGGTCAGGGAGGAGGACAGCCGGGAATGTTTGCCCCACCCGCATTTTTTCTCCAATAAGCGTCAGCGGCTTTCCCCTTAACGTAACCGTTTGTCCCCAACCTGTTCCCGCAAAAACCAGGGTGATGATTAAACTCAAACATGTTTTATGGAGCATATTAAACTTTCCTTATTCGTTGAAATTTTCTATCCTGATTTTAACATCCTTCGAGGATGAATTTAACCCAGAAACCTTGCATTGAGCCAAGTAATCATGTCCATTTGCCAGCGGGAGCCCACAGCCTCTGAGTTGAAAAGAAATATCAAGGCCTGTACTCTTTGTGAGGCAGAACTTCCTTTCCCTGCAAAACCAACGCTCTCATTCTCTTCGACATCAAAAATACTCATCGTTGGTCAGGCCCCCGGTCTCAAAGTGCATGAATCCGGTATTCCCTGGAATGATGCCAGCGGGGAAAGGCTACGTGAATGGATGAATGTATCCAAAGAGCAATTCTACAATACGAAATATTTTTCAATTGTGCCGATGGGGTTCTGCTATCCCGGAAAAGGTAAGTCAGGAGATTTGCCTCCCCGGCCCGAATGTGCGGAAACATGGATGCCACCCATCCTTGATAAACTTCCCAATCGACAACTCACACTTTTAATTGGACAATACGCGCAAGGCTGGTTTTTGAAATCTGCCAGAAAGCCGACACTGACAGAAACGGTGAAAAACTGGCAGGCTTATTTCCCTGATTATTTTGTTCTCCCCCACCCGTCACCCCGCAATAATATCTGGCTTAAGAAAAATCCGTGGTTTGAAAAAAAATTGGTGCCGCAACTGGAAAAGAGGATCGCTGAACTTTTGTGTTGACCATTAAAATTCTACAACAGTGACACCATCACCGCCTTCGTGGCGCGCACCGGGCGTGAACTGTTTGCAGAGTCCGCACTTTTCCAGATAATTGCGCACCAGGGCTTTAATCGTTCCCATCCCGTGACCGTGAATGATGATCACGCGCTGTGCTTTCCGCACAATGGCCTGGCTTAAGAACGCCTCCATAACCGCTTCTGCTTCCTCACAATTCATTCCCCTTAAATCACAAGAGGATGCGGGGCCGCCTTCGGACTCGCTATGAACGTTCAGCGAAAAATTCTTTTCGGGTTTTTGGTGACTGCCTCTTTGCCGCGAATTGCCGCGAAGGGAACCCGCTTCAACAACGGTTGTTATATTGCCCATCTGCACCCGCAGTTTTTTCTTTCCATCAGGTGCTTCCAGGAGGGTGCCGAGGGCACCCAGGTTCAAAATTAAAACCGGGTCTCCGGTTTCCAGTTTTTCGGCTGGCAGGGACCATTCATCAATATTCTCCACTTTCGGGGATAAGGGTACCTGACTCATGGACTGCATTTGTTTTTCCACCTTGCGGATTTTGGGAAGGTCTTTTTCGCCTTTGATCTCCTGAATCATTTTCTGGATTTCGGCTTTTCCGGCACGTACTTCCATTTGCAGTTTTTTGGTTTTGTTTTTTTGGAAATCTTTTTCTTCATCCCTTAGTCGGCGGGTCAGGATTTTCTGTTCCCTTGCCAGAGATTCCGTTTCTTCTTTCCACTTTTTAATTTCTTCCCGATCCCGGTTGAGTTCCAGTCTTTGGCGGGTCAGGTCTGCCAAAAGGTCTTCAGCGCGGTTTTCTTTGGCCTGATGTAAACTGCGGGCCCGGTCAATGATGCTTTTTTGCAGGCCTAGTCGCTCCGCTGTGTCGAGGGCGGCACTTTGTCCGGGTGCTCCAAAAATCAACCGGTAGGTGGGGCTCAACGTATCAAGATCGAACTCAGTGCAGGCATTCAAAAAACCTTCGTGAGTCTGCGCCAGAATTTTCAAAGTAAAATAGTGGGTGGAGACCAATGTCATGACATTTTTGCTTTTAAGGTCGAAAAGGATGGCTTCGGCCAACGCCGCGCCTTCTGCCGGGTCGGTGGCAATCCCCAACTCATCCAACAGCACGAGAGAACCGGCATCAACATGATTCAGGATGTGAATAATTTTTTTCAAGTGTCCGGAAAAGGTCGATAACTTCAATTGAATATTCTGGTCATCGCCGATATCGGAATATACCTTTGGGAAAAACGGAATCCGGGAGCCCTGCTTGACCGGAAGATACAGTCCCGTTCTGACCATCAGGGCCAGTAGGCCCAGAGTTTTGAGTGTTACCGTTTTGCCTCCGGTATTGGGGCCGGAAATAATCACCACTCTGACCGAACCGTCCCATTCTATAGTATTGGGAATCACGGTCTCCCCATCCAAAACCAGTTCCGGGTTCCGCGCTTCCTTGAGCTCCATGACCGAGTCGCGGTTCATGGGACAGCTTATCGCTGACATGGTTTTCGCCAACCGCGCTTTGGCGTATATGAGGTCGAGAGTTACCAGTGTCTCAAGATTTCTTTCCAGCGGTTCCTGAAACTGCCGGGTTTGAAGAGCCAGGGCTTGCAGAATTTTTATCTTTTCCTGCACGACTTGAAGCCGGGCTATTTTCAATTGGTTGTTCAGGGGAACAATGGAAGCGGGCTCTATAAATAAAGTCTGCCCCGTTCCGGAGCTGTCATGCACAATACCATCTATTCGGGACTTGAATTCCGCCCGCACCGGGATGACCATTCGCTCCTCACGTTCGGTGATGTAGGAGTCTTGAAGCGCTTCGCGGACGCTACTCGAATTAAGCAGACGTTGCAGGCGTTCTTCCAGTTTGCTTTTTGCGGTTTCTGCATTGCGGAGAGCCTGGCGTAGTTCCGGTGTGGCATTTTCCCGGATGTTCCCCTCATCATCAATACAACGGACCAGATCATCGAGGAACTCTTTCAGAGGATCCAGTCTTTCCAGCCAGGCCAGTAAGCGGGGATAATTGTTTTTTTTTCCGCTTTCACGGCAAAGGTTCCGGCACAAGCGCAAAAGTTTGATGAGGGACAGGCATTGCTCCGGCTCGATCATGCTTTGTTCTTGTGCATCCTTAAAAACAGGGCCAAGGTCTTCAAACCGGTCCATAGGAAATGAATCGACAGAATCCAGCAAGGCTACCATCTCGGTGGTTTCTTCAAGCAGGGTTTGTGCCGAATTAAAATCGTTTTCAGGTTTTAACTTTTGGCATTGATCCCGTGTGATGGGGGAACAGGCATGGTTGGCCAAAGCCGAAACCACTCTGCCCCAGCCCAAAAGTTGCATTGATTTTTCGATCAATTGGACCGAGTCGGATGAAGGGGTGTCGCTCATAACAGTGTTACACTATGGTGGATTCAAGAAGGATGCTCACCTTGCCATCATAGAGGCGGTTGGGGTCCCGGAAATTTTTGTAACCGTACAAAAGGACGGCGAGGTCCTTTTCCACTTTTTGTTGATAGCTGGTCTTTTTTTCTCCGGGGATCAGGTTGTTGCCCTGAATCTGGATTTTCTGTGTGGTGATGGTGACGGGTTTATCGAAGTCCACCGTTTCGCTATTGAAATACAAATCATATTTAACAATGTTCTGGCCCATCACCTCGAACTGGTTTGGCCCTTTGCGGGAAGCGAACAGGGTGGCGATTTTCCCATCACGTTTAACCGGGTTCGGGCTTTCCGGTCCGGGCAGTTCCAGCAATGCCAGGTTTTTCCCTTCAATCAGCCGCACCCAGTGGATCGCGCCCAGGTGGTTGCCTTCCCTCGTCATGCGCACGACATCCGGATTTCTTTGGCGTTTCTGCTTGCCAATCCACTCCACCATTGCAGGCACTTCCGACTCAGGCAGGAAATGTCCGCCGTGGGCCAGTCCTTTTTCTCCGTGTTCCCGGTAGTGAACGGGATATTTCATATCGGAGAGGATTTTATGAATCCGCCGACTGAGCTCGATAGGAAAAATGGGATCATGCGCGCCTTGAATCATATAAACCGGCGTGTTGCGAAGGTTCACCAGAAAATGCATATATTGAGGTGTGATGCTTCCGGCGATGGGTATCAGTCCGGCGAAGCGGTCTGGATAAAACATGCCGATCATGTAGGCACCGATGGCACCATTGGACAACCCGGCAAGAAACACCCGGTCGGAATCTATGTTGTAGTTTTCACGAATCTGGTCAATTAGGCTGAGCACCATTTCCTCTGCGGGCTGAGCCCACCATGCTCCCATCGGATAAGTTGGGCACAACACCGCAACTTTTCTTTTCAACCTCTCGACCCAGGCGGGAATAGTGTTGGCGCCGCTCCCGCCCAATCCATGCAAGACGACAACCAGCGGAATGCTTTCATCTGATGACTTGGGAAGAAACAAGGCATAAGGGTAGTCTTTCCCATTATGTGTGATCCGCAAGTTCGTTTGAAGTCCAACCGGCCCGGGAATTTTTTTTGCCCGTGCACGCAGGATGGATTTGACGGTTTCGTGTTGGACCTTGCTCGACTGCAAACGTTTCAGCACCTGGTTTTCCACATCGGGGTCCTGAGTGGAAAGAAACAAATCCACTTCCGACTTGATGTCTAACGTTTCCTCCTCCCTACTGCTTTCTTGCGTTGGTTTAAGGGGGGGGATCGTTTTCTGCGCCTTGACGGTCTCCTGCTTTAGCTTGGGGACAATCGTTTCCTGCCCTTTGCCGGTTTCTTGCTTTGGCTTCGGGCTGAGTGTCTCCCGCACCCTGCCGGACTCCTGCACTGCAGAACACGACACGACAAACAGGAAGACAAAAATAAACTTAAGGATAGTCATAACTTACACAGTATCGAACTTTAAAATCTTTGTAAAGGGTTTAGGGTTGTGCCTAAATTACTAATTTTATTGGAACTTTTTGTCTTCATGGGGTAAAATTTACCTCTGTTTAGCCGCGTTTAAGAATTCTTAACTCTTCTTATGGCCTGCCTGATGAATTCATTAATAGTACCCGTTCAAACTCTGGTTAAAACTCTCAACCTGGGAACTCTTTCGCTGGGGAAATGCCGAATGAACGCGGGGGAACCTGCCGCGCTGACCCGGATGTTCACGTTAAAGAAAAGTGGCATAGATTATGTGGGGCAGGTCAGGGTGCGTCCTGAAAACCCGGCTGTTCGCATCGAAGTTTTCAACGGAAGTTATTTTGAAGAGTTTGAACAACTCCCAGCGGTGGTGCTCGACAACCTGACCGAGAAAGTTCTGAGACAGGTGTTAAAGGATAAAGAATTGCCGGAGGAGGCAAAAGCCCTGATCCGCGAACATCTTGAAGAACAGGAACCGGAACTAAATCTGGACATTGCCGAAACGGGGAGCGAGCGCGACCTGGATAAAATTTTTGAACGCTTGAATACGGAATACTTCAATAACCGGATTCAGGCTAAGGTCCTGTGGGGACGCGATGTGAAATCGCGCAACAAAAGTGGTTTTCGTTATGGTTCCTACGATGAGAGAAAAAAACTCATCCGCATTCATCCGCGTTTGAAGCAGGACTTTGTTCCCCTGTCCGTTTTGGAGCTGACCGTTTACCATGAAATGTGCCACCAGTTTGCTCCGTCCTACAAGAAGAACGGAACCTGGCAGAGCCATCACCCTGAATTTAAAAAGAAAGAGCGGGAGTTTAAAGATTTTAAGGATGCCCGTAACTGGGAAAAGCATAACTGGCACCGTTTGCTTCTTCCCTCCGAGGAAAATGCTGAATTGGTAACCGTCCCCATTGCAACCGCCATTGATTTGGCCTAAATTGGTTTCATGCCGTGAAAATGATAAAATGCTACATTCAATATGAAAGATTGGAAGCTCTCCGGGAAAAGCTTTTTGAATTAGGGGTGCCGGGAATTTCTGTGGTTGATGCCAAAGGCATTGGCAAACCGATGAGTCAATTGAAATCCGATTCCGATCTGAAAGTCCCGCAGTTTCATCCCCGTGTAGAAATTTCGATAGTTCTGGAAACCGAAGCAGTGGATGAAGTGGTAGACATGATCGTGAAGACGTTGCACACTGGTAGCCTGGGCGATGGAAAGATTTTTGTTCTGCCGGTGGAACAAGCCATTCGTGTGCGTACCGGGGAGCGGGGCAAGCAGGCTCTCTACTGATCAGAGATACTTTGAAAATTTTCCGCTTGAGGCAAGTTTCTATTGATCGCTGAAAATCTGGCCGAGGTCCGTGAACGGATTTCCCAGGCAATCCAAAAGTCGGGAAGAGAGCGGGGCAGTGCCCATCTGGTTACGGTTTCCAAGCAAGTGAGTGTTGCCCGGATGGAGGAAGCCCGGGCCGCCGGGGCCGTGATATTCGGCGAGAATAAGATTCAGGAAGCGCTCCCAAAGATAGAACAGATGGGGTTGAAGGGGGTTTCCTGGCACTTCATTGGCCATCTGCAAAAGAACAAGGTCAAGTTTATTGATGCCCACTTCGATCTGATCCATTCGGTAGATAGCCTTGAACTGGCAGAAAAAATCGCGAAACATTTTCAGTCCGTAAATCTGGTGCAGTCCGTATTGTTGCAGGTCAATGTTTCGGGCGAGGCTTCAAAGTTCGGCATGGAACCGGGGGAATTGGAAGAGCACGTGATTGATTTTTCCCGGTTGCGGGGAATTCGGGTTGAGGGGTTGATGACCATTCCGCCGTTTGACCCCGACCCGGAAAATTCCCGCAGATACTTTTCCCGGTTGCGGGAACTCCGAGATCAATGCGAAAAGCAAAGTGGACTTTCCCTTCGCCAGCTTTCCATGGGCATGAGCCACGATTTTGAGATTGCGATAGAAGAGGGGGCCACGCTGGTTCGTGT
>PCTK01000140.1:0-3913 GCA_002786505.1 Nitrospinae bacterium CG22_combo_CG10-13_8_21_14_all_47_10
ATTGTATCGCCTCGATACTTACTTGACAAATCAAATTCAACGTGGCAAATTATATATAGTATTGATTCGATACTATTATGGAAGTATAACTTTATAGGAGAATACGATGAAGAAAGCTGTTTTTTATCATGCAGGTTGTCCCGTTTGTGTATCCGCGGAAGAAATGTTGATCAAGGCTATTGACCGTAGTCAATACAACCTTGAAGTTGTTCATTTCGCACAAAGCCCCGAGCGCATTCCTGAAGCAGAATCTGCAGGAGTGAAATCTGTTCCCGCAGTAATGCTGGATGACCAGGTATTTCACATCAATTTTGGTGCATCCATGGCTGATGTAAAGGCCTCTTAGTCAACCCTTGTCGATCGTTAGCCATTCTTGTGGCTAGCGATTGACAAGGGAGAGGGGTATAAAAGAAAAAAAGGCACTCCGTCAGGCTTTGGATACATGATAGATGTAATATTGCTGGGTGATGGTCAGCATATTGTTGACGGTCCAGTAGATGACGAGCCCAGCCGGGAACGAAATGAACAGGAAGGTGAACACGATGGGAAGAAACATCATGATCTTCTGTTGCATGGGGTCGCCCACCGATGGAGTCAGCCGTTGTTGCAGGAACATTGTGGCACCCATTAACACAGGATAAACGTAAAAAGGGTCGGCAACGGAAAGGTCAACGATCCACCCTATGAACGGGGCACCACGAAGCTCGATGGAAAAGAATAGCGCGTGGTAGAGGGCGATGAATACGGGAATCTGCAACACCATGGGCAAACAGCCGCCGACCGGATTCACCTTGTGTTTTTTGTACAGTTCCAGCAGTTCTTCATTCATTTTCTGCCGGTCGTCTTTATTTCTTTCCTGAATGATTTTTACATAAGGCTGAACCTTCTGCATTCCCTTCATGGACTTGAAGCTTTTATGCGTCAACGGGGAAAACAATAATTTAATGATGATCGTCAGGAAAATGATCGACCAGCCGTAGTTGCCGGTGAGCCCATAAAAGAACGCCAGAACTTTAAGAAGTGGCTTGACCAGAAACGCGAACTTGTTGCCGAACCAGCCGTAATCGATCAGTCTTACAAGGTCATGGCCTTCGTTTTCCAGGATTTCGAGTTCCTTGGTGCCGGCATACATCAAGTATTGAGCGTTGGCGGAGGATTGAACGGATTCGAACTCCAGCCCGACAAAGGCCTGATCTTTTTCTTTAAACACGATACCGGCTTTCGTGCCCTGCTGGGGAATGAGGGCCGACCCGAAATATTTATTCTGGAAGGCCATCCATTTCAGATCTCCCCTGAAATAGGACGTGTCTTTGATATCTTCCGGGGGATTCTCAGTTCTCTCATTATTGGCGAACGCCGTTGCGCCGGAAAAAACGATGTAATCAGTTTGCGAGGAAATCTTTCCTCCCATTCCTGGTCCCAATACCACTTGATATTGCAGGTTCCTGTTGGCCATGGACGGGGCAGAGATCTGGGTACTCATATCAACCAGATAATCGTCGAAGCGGAAGGTATAGTTGCGTATGACCTGCAAGCCGGACGGGTGGTTGAGGGTCAGGGTTAGCCGCCCCTCCCGGTTGTTCTCATCTAAAACAATGGAAGTTGTCGAAGGCTCATAGTTTGCGTTCTGCAAAATTGACGTGATCTCGGGGTCATTGGCCTTAAGAGCCAGAGCCCCTGTCAGGTGGTCGGGATTGTCGATCAAGTCGATAACTTCTCCACTATCGCTCTTGAAGCGCGGCAACTGCAGTTGTTTCAGCACGCCGCCACGATTGCTGATGGTGAAGTGAGTTTTTCCGGCGGAGACTTGAATGAGAACTTCTGGCAACGAATCAACAGGAGCTGGTGCTACCGGCTGTATTGACTGCGGCGAGGAAGGGGTCGAAGGGGTTGACCCTGTATCTTGAGGCGCAGGCGCCTGTTTATCTTTGGTCGCCATGACCGGTTCCTGCACTGGCATTGGACCCTGCACTTTTGCCAGGAAGTAGCCCCAGCCTACAAACACCGCCAAAGACAGAACAAAGGCGAGTAATAATCTGTTTTCCAAGTTGAATCTCCGATTCCAGGCCGTGTAGCCCTATTTTAACGGGTCCGCCCCACCAACGTGGTAAGGGTGGCATTTTAAAAGTCTGCTGATGATCAGTCCAGCCGCTTTAATCAGGGAGTAACGCTTTAAAGCCTGGGCGGCATATTCTGAACAACTGGGATAAAACCGGCAAGCCGGAAAAAAAAGGGGAGAAATCCACCGTTGATAACCACGCACTAATTTAAGGAAAATCTGATTTAACATGGAGGCCTGCGATGGATGACCGCTTGACTGGGTTTCGGGGTTCACCTTTTGGTTAGAAGGGCGTTCGAAAGTTCTTTTTCAATCACCCGGTAAGGAAGCGGCACCATGTCCTTCCCTGATATAACAACGATATCCAGAGCGGGTTCTATACGGTGTTTGATGTGGCGAAAAGTTTCCCGAATTCTTCGTTTCACCCGGTTTCGAGCCACCGCGTTTCCCACCTTTTTCGAGGCAATGATTCCCAGCCGCTTTCTGCCCAGTTCATTAGGGATGAAAATGACGGTGAATAATCTTCCCACACGTTTTCTTTTCCCTTCCTTCATGACCTTCTCAAACTCGGGCCGTTTGGCCAGCCGTTCATTTTTTTTGAAAGAGAAATTTTTCATCCACTAGGTGCGGTGCCAGAGAGCCACGATCCGTCAAGTTGTCAAAACTCATTGCCCACAAAATAAAGATATTATAATTTGCTTGGGGAGGATAAAAACAGGCTCACGAAAGCTGAAGAAAAATATCAGGCTTGCGGAGGTTCTCCGCCCACTTGGCGGTGGCTCAGAGAGCAATGACTCATCAAGCTGGCAAAACTCTTTGCCCTAAAAAAGACAAAACAATTTACCGGGTTCTTCGCAATCAGACCGTCAAGCGTTTCCTGCCTTTTCGTCGGCGGTTTGCCAATACGCGTCTTCCCCCTACGGTAGAGCTTCGTTTGCGGAAGCCGTGCACGCGTTTTCTTTTAACATTACTGGGTTGAAAAGTCCTTTTCATAAATCAATCCTAAAAAATTCCTGAGAAATACGAGAATCCCGCCTTACTCTCACCAAATCAGATGGTTAGACAACCGGAGATAATACGGGAAGGTTTGATGGATTATTTCACCGGCAGAGTCCCATGTCAAGGGTTAATCCCTTCTCTATTAAGGAGGATGGCCCGATTCCGGCAATTTTTTTCAGGACGGGTGAATTATTGAAAATCAAAATATAGTACTTCTTTCTTAAAAAAGCCTGCGATTTTGGCATAAAATGGTTTAACATATTTATATTCAATAGTAATTTAGATTTTTAAGTCGCCACAGGCCTGTAGAGGGCTGGTGGGTGTTATATTTTTCCTATACTTCCATGCCCGATGGTAGGCAATGGGGCATGAAGGCTAACGAAAAAAACCAAAACGTCATGCGGGTTTAAACCTTTGTTGTTTTAGTTCAACTTTGATGGGGTTAATTTATGAATGCGCTGATTTCATTAGGGTTTTTGTTTGTTTCGGTTTTGCATGCGGGTGGGTTTATGGTTCCGTCTGCATGGGGAAGTGATTTAAAGGTAACTTTGGAAAACGAAGTGGCCGGGGTCATTCCGGACATGGAGATTCTTCCCTCTGGAGAAAGTGCCCTTGCAGGAAATGGAAATATGGAGATGGCGGCGAATTCCGGGCACCATTCCCAAAAAAAGAATCCCGACTATTTTTCCAGGAAAAAAATTTTTGCAGAAAAAAAATATGCCAATGCCGGATTTATTACTCCGGATTTAGTTCCCGTGGGCACCATCACCAGACTGTTTGAGCAAAAGTTGGGAACAACGGGGCCCGATGAGATTTTTGTAGATATTGGCAAGCGTCAGGGAATAGAAACAGGCG
>PCTK01000140.1:3919-8783 GCA_002786505.1 Nitrospinae bacterium CG22_combo_CG10-13_8_21_14_all_47_10
TTACTGTTTATTCTCTGGACCGCTATATCTATCACCCCGTTCTGCCAGGGCGCATGTTTGAGAAACTGGGAGAGTACACGCGGAGAACTGGCTATGGCCACAAGGTTGTACCACATCCCGGGAAACCCTTGGGGCATCGGGTCTTGATTCATGGAGTGATTGAGATTACAGACCCCGGTGACAAGTTTTCCTATGCCCGCGTGGTGAAGGCGTATGAAGGTATTGAACCTGGACATTTGCTCACGCCATATAAAAAGTTTGAGGACCAGGCTGCCAGGTTTCGAGAGACGGACAAATCTCTTGAGGGTTATATTGTCGCGTCCAAGGGGGACAAAATAGGTATAAGCGGCGGCGACATTGTTTATATTGATAAAGGCTGGGAAGACCGCGTGCGACCTGGTGATCGTTTCGAAGTTTATGCTGTTCCCCAAGTTGAGGAAGATGTCTGGTACAGGTTGGAACCGAAAAGGACACCCTTGCTACCCTTTGTGAGGGGGGAAATAGAGATTATCGACACGCAAAAGAAAACCGCGACAGCGGTTGTTATGAAAAACAGGATTGATATGGAAGTGGGCAACCCGATTCGGTACAAACGTTCTGATCATCCCGGTTGAATTTTCAGGAACCGTTTCTTTCCGACTTTGATGAGATATTCCTGTGTCCCAGGCAGTTCCTGATTAACATCGGAAATTTTTTCGCCATTTACCGTTACAGACCCCTGCTGGATCAGGCGCCGGGCGGCGGATGTACTGTCGGTCATGTCATGGTCTTTGAGGATATTGCATATCCCCCTCATTTCCTCTCCCCAACCTTTTGCCACCGGGATATCTTCCGGCAGGTTCTTTTTCCTGAACACATTTTCAAATTCGGTCAAGGCTGTTTCGGCAAGGTCAGGCGAATGGTAGCGTGCAACGATTTCTTTTGCCAGGCTCATCTTGGCGTTTTTGGGGTTCATCACTCCAGACTCCGCCTCTTTTTTCATGTTTTCCAGTTCATGGGCGCTGACCTGGCTTAACAATTCAAAGTAACGCCACATCAAGTCATCCGAGATGGACATGATTTTCCCGAACATTTCGTTAGGGGCATCGAATACTCCTATGCTGTTGCCCAGGCTTTTGCTCATTTTTTGGACCCCATCGGTTCCTTCCAGGAGGGGCATGGTGAGAACTACCTGGGGTTTTTGTCCGTAGGCCCGTTGCAGGTCCCGGCCAACGAGAAGGTTGAATTTCTGGTCGGTGCCGCCTAGTTCTATATCGGATTTTAAAGCCACCGAATCGTAGCCCTGGATCAGGGGATACATCAACTCATGGATGGAAACCGGAAGGTTTTTTGCGAGACGTTTTTGAAAGTCATCGCGTTCCAGCATACGAGCAACGGTATAATGCGCGGCTAACTCAATCATGTTCACCGAGGTGAACCTGTTCATCCATTCGCTGTTATAAGCGACTGTCGTTTTTTCATGGTCCAGAATTTTATAAACTTGCGCGAGATAGGTTTTTGCGTTTTCCTGTACCTCCTGGGGAGTCAGGTTTTTACGGGTCTCAGACCGGCCTGTAGGGTCGCCGATCATCCCGGTAAAATCACCGATCAAAAAAATAACCTCATGTCCCAGTTCCTGAAACTGTCTCATCTTGTGAAGAAGAACCGTATGCCCGAGGTGTAGATCGGGAGCCGTAGGATCAAACCCTGCTTTTACCTTGAGAGGTTTTCCGGAGGCCAGCAGTTTGGCGAGATCTTTCTCGTCGATAATCTCCGATGTGCCTCTGCGGATGGCTTTAAGTTGTTCGTCAACAGGAAGCATGCTTTTTATAGAAGAAAACCCGGTTAAAGAAAATAATGCTAAACTAAGAGCAGGAAGCTAACATACCGCAAATGAATCTGCAACTACGAGGACGATTACTCCTCTTTATCTTACATTAGAAAATGGAAAACGAAGATTTTCAATCGACAGAGGTCCTGGACCTGAAAGCGCGAAAGTTTACCCAGGCCGGTTATGGGTTTCTTGGCCTGAATGTGGTTTATCTTATTATCGCTATGATTTTTATTCCCCCTTTCAACCTGGGGTGGTCGGCAGTCCTTTCTCTGGTCGCATTTTTACTCCTTTTGGGTGTGCTGACCTATTATCTGTTGAAAGGAAAGAAGAGGCTGGCCCAGGTTTTGGCTGTTATTTATGGCACCAGATCTGTATTTTCGGCCTATTCCCTGATCGACCCCAGTACTTTTCAGGCGGTGCCGTATTTACTGCCGTGTCTCCTGATCACGTTTTACCTGCTTGGGCGGGCGGGGTGGAATTGGCCCTGACTGCTCGCCGCAGGGGCAAATGGCAATGTCTTTATTTTGCGGGCAATCGGTTTCCCGGCTCAATGAGTTATTGCTCATGAGCCCCCTTTGGGCATGAAAGTTTTGAAGAAATACTACAGCCCCACGCCAAGTGATTGAAACTCTCCGGCACCCCTGTTATAAAGAAATCCCTTGAACTTAACCCGGAATAATGAATCGTGTCTTCCCTGCCAATATTTATAAAAGCCACCGACCAGTTGTCTCTGGTTACTGATGTCGGGCGGAAGTTTCTTGGCCTGGAGCATACCAGGTCTCCGGAACTGGCGCACCGGGTGCAAACCGTTTTCAAGTTTTTGAACCGCAGGCTGGGGTTCCCAGACACCGTCTCGGGTCGGGAAAACCAGGAGGTTTTTAACCTGCTTCTCCGCACGGTTTATCCTGAAATATTGATCGATCTTGCGGACTTGTTATATGTTCAGCACGAGCGTCCGGCGGTGTTTCTTAACTTTGACCACATTCACATCAATCTTCGCAAGGACCGCGCTGTCATACATCAACCGCAGGAACAGATGGATGAAAAACTTTCCATCCTTTTCCGTGAACTGGCTGGCATGATTAAAAATGATCCGATTCTTTATAATGATCCAGAATGGGTCACTCTGCTCAGTGAAAGCTACAGCTTTTATTTACACCAGACCAAAAACTTTCCCTGGGATAATCCAATGGAACTGGTGCCGCATGACCTGAAAACTCCACTGATGGATGTGGCGACGGGGCTTGCGGGATTTCGCCTGGTCCATGACTGGCCTAAAGACTTCCCTCATTTGATTCTGGCTGACAACATGCCTTTTATCATTAAGGGGTTGACCCATTTTGTGAAACTTTCGGGCAAGCAGAATATCGAAGTTTTGAATGTCGATTTTCCGGAAGGCCCGCTCGGTAAACATTACGGGTGTATTCTCGCCAACAAGTTTTTGCATCACTTGCAAAGAACAGAGCGCCAGCAGTTTCTGCGCTGGGCCTCAGAAGTATTGGAGCCGGGAGGTTTCCTGATGATTCTGGACACCGACCTGGAATGCCAGATTTTAAAGCGTGCCCACGATCCGGAGTACAGAAATAAATTAACCCAGGGTTATTTGGAAACACTGGTGGAGATAGAAGGAAAGTTTTGCGAGACCCTCATCCAGGATGTTCGACAAACGGGTTTTGAGGTTTCCCACTTTGATTTTCACGAATATGAAGACGAGACCGATGCGTACAGCCAGTTTCCCGGTGAGAACCTGTCGATAAAATTCGTCGGACTGGAAATCATCGCCTCCACTCCCCACTAGAAACGATTCTGCTGGCTTGGTAGATCCCACTAGTGGAGGAGTTTTTGCAGGGCTTTACCTTCAGAGCGGGTGGCGATGTCGGCTTTTTTCTCCATTTTGCGGTATAACTGAATGACTTTTTCCCCAGCGGCGGTCAGTTGGGCTCCGCCGCCTCCTTTGCCTCCGGTGACGCTGATAACAAGGGGTTCTTTGAAGCACTGGTTCATGGTGTCCACCATATTCCAGGCGCGCCGATAGCTCAGGTGCCTTTCCCGGGCCGCCTGAGAGATAGACCCCTCCCGGCCAATCGATTCCAGTAAATCGACTTTTCCCGGTCCCAGAGCGATCAAGTCTCCAGTCATTATCCGGAATCGTGAACGGATTGAACTTTTCTTTTTCTCGGGCAAATCTTACCTCTCCTGTTTTTCAAGACGCATCAGACCCAGCACGTTCGGGACCGGGTGGGAAAAAATATTTTCATCATGCTCTCTGGAGCCGCTGGAATAACTGCCAACGAACTCGTGATTTTCTTTTCCGGTGTTGATATACAACTGGGCATCTGCCCCGCCTTCAACATACATGGCTTGTTCAAGGTTGATAGGAAGTTCAAGCAACATATTGATCAGGTCGTGAGTAGTGTATGGAGACCGAACATGAATAAACAATATCCGGTTTTGCTTATCCAGCCCGATTGCGGCGGTACTCCACATTTTTGCACTCGGCTCCCACATATTTTTCCCATGGCATGAAACCATGCGGATACTCTGAATCAGGGTGCCGTAAAATTCTCTCAGCTTGTTAAAATCTTTGCAATCCTGGTCGATGATTTGCACCGGGGGAAGGTTTTTGTCATTGGGGTCGAAAGCAAGGATGGTTTTATCCTTGGAAACCCAGGCACTGTTAGTGTGTTGCCGGGTTTTCATATAAGAGACACTGGTCTTCATGTCCTTTTGGTACATGCTTGCGTTGATGGCCGCAACCAAGCCATTCTTATCTGCCCAATCTTTCACCGAATAGCCTTTGCCCTGATCGCCGGACGAGGCATTTAACAGCCGCAAACCGAAATAGTTGGTATTGGCCCTTAAAATACGAATTAACGAGTCGCCCAAAATGGATTTTCTCGGAGCCTGAAAAATGCCCATATCCAAACCTTTCTCAAGGTTTCTCCAGGCAGAGGAACTGGAATCGGCCGGACGGGTTCCTAGAACAATTGCCAGCGTTAGGGCCCCCAACAAAGCGATACATGGAATAAGCAGGTGTTGGAAACGTTCCAA
>PCTK01000095.1 GCA_002786505.1 Nitrospinae bacterium CG22_combo_CG10-13_8_21_14_all_47_10
AAGAGCGAAACCCTGATTTGATTTCTGGATTCCCGCCTGCGCGGGAATGACGTTCTGAACAAGGATTTCACCGAGGAGAAACTTCTGGATTCCCGCCTGCGCGGGAATGACGTGCGGTGTTTAAATCCGGGGAATTTGATCTGGATCGAGGATACAATTTGTCACGGCGGATTCCTTTCTTTGAGTTGTCGCTCAGCCTTATTTTAAAGGCTTGAAAGGTTTTCGCTATCTTTTTTTCATGCGATATGCAGGCTAATAGAAGTGAGACATAAATGAAAATTGATTTCCTGAAAGCAAAAATCCTGATCGTTGATGATGAACCGGCCAATATATCCCTACTGGAGGATATACTGGAAAATGAAGGGTACACCTATTTCAGGAGCACCCAGGATTCCAGGAAAGCCCTGGACATGTATAAAGAAATCCGTCCAGACCTGGTTCTACTTGATTTGAATATGCCCTATCTCGACGGCTTTCAAGTCATGGAGCAACTTAAGGAGCAGGAAAAAAATTCTTACGCTCCTATACTGGTTTTAACTGCACAGCCCGACCGAAATATCCGGATTCGCGCCCTCGCGGCGGGAGCCCGCGACTTTATCGGAAAACCTTTTGATATTACTGAAGTCGTTCAGCGGATTTCCAACATGCTGGAAATCCGCCTGCTTCACAATGAAATTCGAGACCAGAATCAGGTTCTGGAGGAAAAAGTCCAGGCTAGAACCCACGAGTTGGAGAAATCCCGGCAGGAAGCCATCCTTCGTCTCGGTCGGGCCGCCGAATACCGGGACAACGAAACAGGAATGCACGTCATTCGCATGAGCCGACTCTCGAAAAAACTGGCCGAAGAAATCGGTTTGACCCGTGAACAATGCCAACTCATACTTCAAGCCAGCCCCATGCACGATGTTGGAAAAATCGGTGTCCCCGACGAAATCCTGCTCAAGCCTGGAAAGTTGAATGAGAAAGAATGGGCGATTATGAAGAAGCATCCTGAAATCGGGGCGGAAATTCTTTCAGGAAGCCATTCCACGGTTATACAAATGGCGGAAACCATCGCCCTCACCCATCAAGAGCGCTGGAACGGGTCGGGTTACCCTTTTGGTTTAAAGGGTGAAGAAATTCCTTTGGCAGGCCGCATCGTAGCCCTGTGCGATGTCTTCGACGCGTTGACAAGCAAAAGGTATTATAAAGAAGCTTTCTCCATAGAAAAAACCATGCAGATCATTGAAGAAGGCCGTGGAAAAGATTTTGAGCCACAACTCGTCGATGCCTTCAAAAAAATACTCCCGGTCATGATCCGCATCGTTAAAGGACTCCCCGACACCGAACCCGCTCATATTCTCAAGATATATCGCCAGTAAAACCAGAGCTCCGCGCAATGATTCAGGCCATGGTCAGGAGACCTTTGCATAAGTGGTTCTGTATTGAGAAAAAGCGAGATCCTTCTTCGCCAAGGCTCATCAGGATGACAATACAATGGTTTCTGCATGTCATTCTGAGCGTAAGCGAAGAATCTCGGAGTTGTGCAAAGGACTCCTTGGTCAGGTCAGACCGGGAATAAATTTACGCAAAATTCTGGCGACCGAAACAGCCAGTTGAAAAAACTGGTTTTTAACCCAGGCTTTCCGGTCAAACAACTTCTTGTGCGTCTCCCTCAACAGGTTTGGGATTGCCAGCTTTTCCGGGCAACGGGGCAGGCAATCCCCACATTCTGTACATTTGGAAGCAAAGTTTCCCGGAAACCAATGCCCCTCGCCCTCGAACATATTGTATCGAAACCTGCCATAGTCCACCATGTCGTAGGCATTCAGCAAGTTTCTAAAACGCAACACTTCGGGAATATTGATGTCTTCGGGGCAAGGTAAACATTCAGCGCATAAAGTACAAAGATCAGATATCCCGGAAAGCGGCGCGTCCATTTTTTTCCGGATGGCACCCATTGAGGGTGAAGAATAATCGCCTCCGTTCAGGATGGCAAGGTTTTGCGGAAAATGTTTCTGCTCATGAATTCCCATACTTAAAGTTGTGATTTCCGGGTGGCTCAGGCAAAACCGTCCATTAAACTCAATGGCGGTCAACGGCTGACATGTCTCTTCAACCTTGCGGGAAGGTTTCCACAACATACCTCCCTTTTCATTGGGCGAAATGATGAACACGCCGATGTCCTTCTCTCCCGCCAACCGAACTGCCGCAAGGTTGCGCTGAAAAAAATAGTAATAATGCAAATTCACAAAGCTGAACAAGTCCGTATTCAAAGCCTGGAGAATAATGTCCAGAGGACCATGGGTGGAAAAACCAATGTGTCGAATGAGCCCTTCTTCCCGCAAGCGGTGCAAGACCTCCACCGGCCCTCCCGGCTTAACCGCCGCCTTCAACCTCTCATCATTATTGATGCCATGCCACCCATAAAAATCAAGGTAGTCCAACTTTAAACTGTCCAGTTGCCCTTCAACCAGCGCGCGGGTTTCTTCCCCGGTCATCGGCGCCCCCTTGGTCATCATCTTAAAACTCCCGCGAGGAACACCCAACTCCTTAAGTGCCACACCATACAGGTTTTCACTTTTCATATAGCCATGAGCCGTTTCAATATGATTGATCCCCAGTTCCAAAGCCTGGCGGGTAATATTGATACAATTTTGAATTGACTCAGCAGGAAGGTGTGTACGCGGGGGATTCCATCCGTTTTTAAAACGCATCCCCCCAAGGGTGATCACCGAGATATTTTCTTCTGTTTTTCCGAACCGGCGGTATTCCATAATTGGTAAGATGGTTCAGGGTGCAATCCGTTTCAACCCTTTCATTAAATACTGCGGGAACATGCCTCATAAGAAAACCATTGAGGCAGAAGAGCATATCACCTATACTATTGAAGTATAATAACTTATAACACCAAAAACAAAAGAGGCAGTGCCCGAATCACAAGCAGGCAATAATTATCATGACCGCTTTTCGTTTTATTCATTGCTCTGATCTTCATATTGACAGCCCCTTCAGGGGTCTTGCATCCCAGGTTCCGTCTCTCACGGAACGCCTGCGGGAATCAACCTTCCGGTCATTCCACAACATCGTAAAACTGGCCGTGGAAGAAAAGGTGGATGCTGTTCTGATCGCCGGGGATATTTTTGATGGCACGGATCGAAGCCTGCAGGCGCAATTAAAATTTCGCCGAGGTCTGCTGGAACTTTCCCAGAAAGGCATCCCGTCTTTTATCGTGCATGGCAATCACGATCCCTCTAACAGTTGGTCCCATACGCTGGATTGGCCGGAAGGCACCACCATTTTCCCTGGGAACAAAGTGGAACACTTTCCGGTAACCCGAGAAGGCAAAACACTGGCATGGATTTATGGGATCAGTTATCCCCAGAAAGAGGTGAACGAAAACCTGGCATTACGGTTCAAGAAAGATCAGAAGCAGGGTTTTGCAGTGGGACTGCTCCACGCAAATGTCGGACAACACCCCGGCCATGACAACTATGCTCCCTGTAACTTGCAGGATTTGATATCCCGCGATTTTGATTACTGGGCTCTGGGCCATGTCCATGAATTCAAAGTTCTACGCAAAAATAATCCGTGCATTGTTTATTCTGGAAACACCCAGGCCCGGCATCTCAAGGAAACCGGCCCAAAAGGCTGTTGCCTTGTCACCTTGAATTCCGGCGCACCCGCCAATATACGATTCATGGCCACCGATGTGGTGAGCTATCGTTCCGCCAAAGTGGATGTCAGCGGCACCTCCAGCATTAACGAGGTTTTACATGCCATCCAGTCACAGGTGGAAGAACTCGCCAAAGAATCGTTGACCCGCGAAGGCCTGGTAGCACGGCTGATTTTGACGGGAAGGACCGCAGTCCACAAAGAATTGCAGAATCCCGGAGCCACCCAGGCACTGGCAGAAGAAATCCATACATTTTTTGAAGGTCACTCTCCCTGGGTTCTTGTGGACCTTTCCACCCAAACCGCCGGCACCTATGACATCGACTCTTTGAAGGAAGGAAAGGATTTTGTCGCCGACCTTTTAAATCTTTGCGAAAGCGATCAGGAAAAACAGCTACAGGGCAAAATTCTGGAAGTCATGAAACCTGTATTTGAGTCCTGGGCGGGAAGAAAATATTTAGACAGCGATGAGGATATCCAGGCTATCACCCTAAAGGCTCGCAATCTGGCACTCGACCAACTGGTCAATCGCGAAAATCCATAGGAAAGGCCATGCAATTACGTGAAATTCATATAGACGGCTTTGGAATATTCACCAATAAACGAATCACCGGGCTGGCTCCCGGTATCAATATCATTTATGGGAAAAATGAATTTGGCAAGACCACCCTGCTCGAATTTATCCGGCGGATTCTTTTCGGGTTCCCCACCAAGAGGGATAACACCAACCTCTACACCCCGGCACAGGGAGGGTCGTTGGGCGGTAGCCTGAAAGTGGTATTGCAAAATGGCGAAGACATGGTCATCTCAAGAAGCCCCGGTCCACATGGAGGAACAGTGCGGATTTCTACTCCCGGCGAAGTCCTGCAGGGACAATCCGTTTTGAATCACCTTCTGGGAAACGCAGATATTTATAGAAATATCTATGCGTTCACCATTGATGAACTGCATGATTTCAACACCCTTAACAGCGATGAAGTTAAAAACCGTATCTATGGGGCTGGGCTTGGCTTGGGTAATGTTTCGCTGAAGGAAATAGAAAAAGAAATAGAAGGTCGCTGTTCACAAATTTTCCGTCCTCGCGGTTCCTCGCAAATGGGCGACCTGTTGGAAAAAATCAAAATCAACGAACAAGAAATTCTCCTGATCCAGAAAAACCTGACCCTGTTCGACGAACTGCAGGAAAAGCTTGGCAGAATGCTGAACCAAAAACTCAGCGTACAGAGTTCCCTTGAAGATTTGGAATCCGGGAAAAGGGCGCTGGAAACCCAGATTCGGCTTTATGAAGATACTATCCAGCTTCTGGAGGCCCAAAATAAACTGGAAACCCTGGAAGACCTTTCCCGGTTCCCTGAAAATGGACTGAAGACTTTTGAGTCCCTGAAACAGGAAAAGAAAAACCTTATCCTGCGCATTGAGGAAGAACAATCTGCCCTGCAAACATTAAAAAGTAACCGCGATGCCCTGACCGTAAACCATGACCTGCTTGGGCGTGAAGCCAGCATTCATCGACTGCAACAATCTACCCAGTCCGTACTGTCAGCCCTGCAGGACCTGGACAGAGTGCAGTTTGAACGGGAAGACCTGGACATGCATATCGTTGAGGAAATCAAATCCATCGACCGGGACTGGGACGAAGAAGCCGTGATGGCATTTGATTTGACCGAGGCTGAAAATAGCCAGATAAACAATTTTTATGACAGCTTTGAAAGTTTGAGAAAAGAAGGCGACTTGCATCAGGATCGGCTGGAAAGCCACCGAAGGCTGAAAGCTGAAAAAATGTCAGAAGGCTGGAACATTCCCGATTGGTTAAAAATGTTTTATTACGCGTTCACAGCAACAGGCGTGTTGGGAATAATTCTTGGCGGGTACTTTATGAATATCCCCCTTTTAACAGTTGCCGTTCTTCTTGTTGGCGGAGGTGTCTTCCTTTTCAAAATGACCCAGAAGGACAAGGACGATTTTACCAAGGAAGACCTTACCGAGAAAAACCTTGAACGCCAATGGGAGCAAAAGAAACAGGAATTGGACGACAAGTTCAGTGAGTGGAGAAAGTGGCTGAAGGCACGGAACCTGGACCCCAGCATTGCCCCCATCACTACAAAAAACATCGCCAAAACCGCACGACAGGTGAAAACCATGCTTGCCCAGCGAGCGAGGCTCGATGAACGTATTCGGCAAATGGAAACCCTGTGCAAGGAAACCAGGGAAACCATTTGTTCCCTGGAACCCCTGGTTAAAAATGTTTCGCTGAAATATGACCTTCCTGTAAATATCGAGATCATTTGCCAGGCTTTTGATGAGAGCAAAGCCCATCGTGAAAAGAGCAACCTGCTGGAAAACCAATGCCAGAATCAGGCTGACAAACTCGCACATCTGGAAAACCAACTGGAAAACATTTCCAATGATCTGGAAGAGTTTATCCGTTCATCCGGGGCTGAAGATTCCATGGATTTCTTACACAAACAATCCATTCTTGACACACAAAAACTCTTGAAAGAAAAAATAGCGCAGAAACGCGAAATCATTCAGTCCAATGTCGGGCTGGGCCCGTATTTTGATAAATTTGTTGAGACTGTACAAACGGTTCCCCTTGAAGAAATCAAACAAAAACTAAGTCGGCTTCAAGTGGAATTGGAAGAGCAGAATGATCACCGTGAGCAATTGTTACAGGACATTGGCGAAACCCTCAACGAAATAGAAAAACTGTCCTCGAACAACGACTTGATAGCCAAACAAACCGAGTTGGAAGTCCTGAAACAACAACTGCAATCCCTGGCCCGGGAGTGGGCCGTTTATAAGGGAGCCCTCGTTCTTTTGGAGGCCGCCAAGCAGAAATACGAAAAAACCCGGCAACCCGGGGTGATTCGCTCAGCCGAAAACCTGTTCACTCAAATCACCGGCGGCAATTACCGACGCATTATCAAACCCATTGACCAGGATGAAGTACTGATTGAAAACGACAGGCATGAGAGAAAAGGGGTGCTTGAGATGAGTCGGGGAACGCGCGAACAACTCTATCTTGCCATGCGGTTCGGCCTGATAGATGAATACGAAACCCGCTCCGAACCCCTCCCCGCAGTGATGGACGATGTATTTGTGAACTTCGATGATGAACGCGATGAACGCATTATCAAAATTCTGAACAAGTTCAGCAAGCAACGGCAAGTCCTCGTCCTCACCTGCCACCAACGCTCCCTCGAAGCCTACAAAAGCATCGGCGCAAACCCGATCACTGTTTAGAGCTCGAAAAGATTTTTAATCAGGGTTTTCTTTTCTATTTTTAGATAGTTCGCGACATCACCCAAAATACTGCTTACCGTGCCGGTTTTTAGCGGGGAATGATCAGGAATGGTTATATGATGTTCCACACCCTGTTCAGAGGAGGTAAGACGAATATGGCTTCCGGTTTTCCGGGTAGGAGCATAACCATACTTTGCCAGTAGTCCACACAGTTTTTTACCATCCAAATCACGGGGCAACTTCAAGCAGGGATGACCTCATCCTTTACGAAGTGCAGGCGAATCAAGGCAGGCTTTTCATTCTCGTCGAAATGGCAGGATACCGCATCACGAATTTCTTCTTTCAGAGTTTCCATGGAGTCCGCTTCTGTGAAAATCGGATGGCCCAACGCACGGGCCTCAAACCCTCCATCACGCGAATCCTCAATCACAAAAATTATCTCGCTATCCATGACATTTCCCATAGTTGATTTTTGAGTCATGTTAGCACGAGATCGCTTATCTTTTCAAAACAATCCAGGCAATTCGTCCTCACCTGCCACCAACGCCCCCTCGAAGCCTGCAAAAGCATCGGCGCAAACCCCATTACGGTCTAACCGGACAATGCCCGGTGGCCATAGTTCATAAAGCTGAGACAGCTTTTTGACCGCCAATTATAGTGATTTCTCATGAGCCATAGTTGATTGCTTCCCACGCTAGTGGATGGTATAACTGAAGCATGGCATCATTTCTTTTTGCACGAATTTTTCTGGTGTTTTGGGCAGGGATTTTATTCATTCCCTCCCTTGCTGACGCGAACACATTTCACCAACTCCTGCAAGAAAAACAGGCATTGGAAAAACAATTCGACGTGCAAACCCTTGAGTGTTTCCCTTTCATAAAAAAAATCGGTTTCACAGAAGACCAGGTCCCGCTCATTGAACAATGCCTGACCGGCACCCGAACCTTGAAGGAGGCTTTCACAGACTCCAGGAACCCCGGTTATAAAATTATTGGTATCAGTGACCGGTTTCTAAAAACTGCCGGGTTCCACACCATCCTGATTCCCTGGGACGCTCCAAAAAACGAAGTGGTCCAATTCCTGAACGAACAAACAAGCCCTTTGGAACAAACCGCCTTTCTGGATAAAATCCGTGTCTTGAAACAGGACATTTCCCGAAATCTCCGGATAAAGGAGTTTTATTGTTCCCAGGAGGTTTCCAATGACGATTGCTTGCAGGGCTACGAAAATCTGGCCCGGGTGAGGCTCCCGGAAACTCTCAAGACCAGTGGCTGGCAGGAAATCGTCATCACTCACTCTCACACCCCGTCAGATGGCCCGGGAAAGCTGATTCTTGGCTTCAACGACTCACCATCAGATATGAGGGAACGCCTGCTGAAAGACCCCTATGAAACCTGGAAGCCCCTGCAAAAAATGTATGAAAAAATTCAGGAAAAATATGGTGCGGTGTTTAAAGCCAGGCTGTTATTGGAAAATCTGGTCTGCGCCGCGGATATCTCGATGGAAGAGTGTGAGCAGGGAGCAGAAAACCTTGCCCAGGCCAGCCAAAATACCGATTTCAGGATGCGGCATTGGGGACGGGTAACGCTCAACCGCTATAACACCCTGATCCAGGGAGATTTTCACGCGCTCATCCGTTACGATCTGCCGCCGGAAGAAATTCAGAATTATTTTTCCCGCAAGGCCCTGAAAACCCAGGCGGCGGAAAAGGCATCGCTGGCGATAAAACTGGAGGGACAAACCAAAAATAATTCGACACAGTTAAGAGCAGTCTGCGATCTGGAGAACCTGAGCTCGGCTCTTTGCGCCAACTCTTTCGAAACTTTCATCCGCTTCGTAAAAAAGAACCGCGACTACCGGGTGCAGACCCCTTGGGACACCCTCATGTTTGTCGATGGGATGCAACTCGACCGGGTCAACTTTGCCCTCAATTCAAGCTCCCGCAACACCTACCTCTACGTAGATGCCAACAGCGATGACGCTCAACTGGAAGCCTACCTGAACCACTACCGGCACACCAACAACTAGAAACCCCTAACCGTGAGGGTGACTAGCAAGTTATGGGAAAAGCATAACCCCCCT
>PCTK01000157.1 GCA_002786505.1 Nitrospinae bacterium CG22_combo_CG10-13_8_21_14_all_47_10
CTACTCTGGCAAATGTTAGCAGTCCGTTAAAGGTTTGTATGGCAACCAATGGGTACACCGTAGAACCAGCTAAAAATGGCGTAAACCCTGGTAAAGGCCATCATCACCTGCTTGTTGATGTGAGCATTCCTGCAGATTTGAGCAAGCCGATCGCCAAGGATGATAACCACATTCATATGGGTGATGGTTCTACCTGTAAAACGATTAACCTGAGCAAAGGCCAGCACACCATCACGGCTCTTTTTGCGCAGGGCAACCATGTTCCTTATGATCCGCCGGTAACGGATTCTGTAACCGTCCGCGTGGTGCACGTAAATTAATTCCATTCCGGAATAGTTTGAGTTTAAAGAAAATTCCACCTCCAATTCGGGGGTGGAATTTTTTTTGAAAAATTTTGATCTAAGGTTGTATTAAACACAATTGAGTTCCACCTTCAGCATTTGCAGAAATACAATGACAGAATTGATTAAAACTCCAGTCTTTGCGGATAATTATCTGGTCAACCTGTACCATTTGAACGAGTTGTATCAGAATATCGCTACGGAAGTTTCCCGACGAATGCGGGAATCCCATCATATGGATATTCCCATCAGTTCAGGAATCTGGGGCGGCACTTATCTTTTAGCCCATCCCAACGGCCTGGCCAAAAGACGTATCTGGAGGCTCTATTGCATTGTCAACCTTCCGCAAAACACCCTGTTGGACAAACATCAGAATTTGGAAAGGCTGGTCTCAATTTATTGTGACGTGTTTACAGAGGCCTTTGCGCCTCAGTTGCAGTTAAAACTGAAAATGTGGGGCGGGCTTCTCCCCTTTAGCAATTCTGCCAAGCCCAGCCTGACATTGCACATGGAAGATGCGACCGATACGGTGAGGTGGTTGAGGGGGTTCTTTGTCTGGAATTATGTTCCCTGGGAAGAGTCAATCATCAGCGACACGGTAAGGATAATCCAGGAATATAAAGAGTTTTTTGACCTGAAAAAGGGTCCGGTCGCAAAAGACCCAAAAGAGCTCAAATATCTTCTTCAGGACATCATTATAATTTACCGTACTCTGGAAAATGCCTGCAGTGAAGATTTCCAGGAGCATGCCAATCCGATCATAGAGAAAATGATGGAACGGTTCCTGACAGGTCTGCATGACCCTGAGGAAATCGTGGACCTTTATGAGCTGGTATTTAAAAATGCATTGATTTACGGTTTTGAGGAAAGCCTGGAAGCTCCTTTTGCGAAAGCCGGTCTTGATATTCACAATGTGAGCGCCTGGCCGGTGGAAAAAATAAACTGGGTGCCCGATGAGTTGAAGGAAAAAATCATTCCGCCCATTCAGAAATTGTTTGCCGACTTCAAAGCGAAATTGGAAAAAGAGAAGTCCTGAAATCGGAAGGCAATAATTCAGGCGTTCAACGCGGAAACAAAATCTTCAAGGCTTTCAAAAATCAGGTCCGCGCCATCAAAGTTTATATTGCGGTTCAAGGGGTTTCGTAGAATGATGCAGGGCATGCCCGCCTTTTTCGCGGCGTTTAGCCCCTTCAGCGCGTCTTCCAGAACAAAACATTCATTGGCGGAGCATCCCAGTTCTTTGGCGGCGTTTAAAAAAATATCGGGGTGCGGCTTTTCCCTGACTGCCGATTCTTTTCCCAGAATAACGGGAAACAGATTCAACGCACCGGCATTTTTGAGAATACTGCGAATGTCCTTGGCCCAGGACCCCGAGGCGATGGCCAGCCTGTGGTTGGCGGACAGGTTCTCTGCCATGCTTTTTGCCAAAGGAAACAATTTGATCTCGCCACTCTGGCAAAAACGGGAATAGACCTCGAACTTTTGCTTTCTCAAGTCGACCGGGTCTACATCCAGCTTGAGGTTATGACGTTCGATCTCACCGGCTATGCCTTTGCCTTTTGAGGTAAATTCAATCCAATACTCTTCCTTGTTCAGGGTGTGCCCGTACCGCTCAAAAACTTCGTTATAAGCCCGGTAATGAAAAGGTTCTGAATCGGCCAGCAATCCGTCGAAGTCGAGAATGGCGGCCTTGCAGTCAGCGAGAATGGAATGCAATTTGTTTGTTAATGTGGAAGGTTCTTTCATATCAGGTTATTCCAAAATTTTTCCAAATCGTTCAAACCGAACCCAGGTTTTAATTTGGTCCCAGGACCAGTAAATCATAAGTGCTTTGCCGCGGATTTTTTTCATATCCAAATACCCCCAATAACGGCTGTCCTGGCTGTTTTCCCGGTTATCGCCCATAACAAAGACGTGCCCGTCAGGAACGAGAATTGGGCCGAAATCATCTCTGGGAACAAGCGGACTGTCTTCGGGTGATTCGGTATGGCGGGCATGGAAATCTTCATAAGGCTTGCCATTGATATAAACTTTTTGCCGCCGGACTTCCAGCAAATCGCCTGGCAGACCGATCACGCGTTTTATAAAGTCTCTGGTTTCATCCTTTGGAAATTTGAAAACGATGATGTCTCCTCTTGCCGGTGCTTTTGGAAACAAAATGATGTCGTCAAACAGTTTAATGTTAAGAAAAGGAATTTCGTTGGGGATATGTGTGCCATAAGGGAATTTGGAAACCAGGATATGATCGCCGATAAGAAGCGTGGTTTCCATTGATCCCGAAGGAATTTTAAATGCCTGGATGATAAATGTGCGAATCAGCAAGGCGAGAAGCAAGGCGATTAAAATGGCCTCGGTGTACTCGCGGGTCAGACTCTTTTTTGGGACTTGGGTCTCTTCAGCAGGAGAATCGTAGTTGGCTTTATTTGTCATCAGTCCTCAATACTGCGAGAAAGGCTTCCTGTGGAATTTCCACGCTCCCCACCTGTTTCATTTTTTTCTTACCCTCTTTTTGTTTTTCCAGTAGTTTACGTTTTCGGGTGATATCGCCACCGTAACATTTTGCCAGAACATTTTTCCTGAGTGCCTTGACCGTTTCACGCGCAACAACCTTACTGCCTATCGCGGCCTGAATGGCTACCTCGAACATTTGACGCGGTATCTGTTCCTTAAGTTTTTTGGCCAGATCGCGGCCCTGATAATACACTTTGTCTTTATGGGCAATCAAAGACAACGCATCGACCAGTTCTCCATTCAAAAGAACATCTAACTTTACCAGATTGGATATTCTAAAATCTATAAATTCATAGTCGAACGAAGCATAACCCTTGGTTCCTGACTTGAGGCGGTCATAAAAATTCAGGACAATTTCGTTAAACGGCAGTTCATATTCCAGCAGGACCGTTTGCGGATTCATGTATTCCATTTTTTTCTGGACCCCTCTGCGGTCAAGAACCAGCGCCATCACCACTCCAATGTATTCTTCCGGAACGATGATAGTCCCCAGGACATACGGTTCCTCAAGGTGATCAATATTTTTTTGTTCCTGAAGTTTGGAAGGGTTGTCGATCATCACAGTTTTTCCATCGGTGGTGATGACTTTATAGATAACTGTGGGCGCGGTGGTGAGAAGGTCGACTTTGTATTCGCGCTCAATCCGCTCTCTTATGATTTCCATGTGCAGTAACCCCAGGAATCCGCAACGGAACCCGAAACCCAGGGCTGTGGAGGTTTCCGCTTCATAAGAAAACGAGGCATCATTCAGCTTGAGTTTTTTTAGCGCGTCGCGCAAATCTTCATAATCGTCACCACTGATGGGATACAATCCGCTGAAAACCATGGGCTTGACTTCTTTGTAACCCGGCAAGGGTTCCTCGCAGGGATTTTTAAAATGGGTGATTGTATCTCCCACCTTGGTCTGATCCAATTCTTTGATATTGGCGACCAGGTAACCCACCTCTCCAGCCAGGAGTGCGGCGCCCTTTGCTTCTCTGGGAGTGAACGTGCCCAGTTCTTCTACGGTGAACCGTTTTCCCGTTGCCATCATCATGATTTCCTCACCTGTCTTCAGGCGCCCCTGCTGTATTTTGACCAGAATGATGACTCCCCGGTATGCGTCGTACCACGCGTCGAAGAGCAGGGCTTGTAATTTCCCAGAAGCATCTCCGGTTGGAGGTGGAATTTGCCGAACCACTGCTTCCATCAATTCATTGATCCCGATTCCTTCCTTGGCACTGACTAGAACGGCTTCTGAAGATTCTATCTGCAGGACATCTTCCAGTTGTTCTTTTATAAAGTCAGGGTCCGCGCTGGGCAGATCGATTTTATTGATCACCGGTATGACTGTCAGGTTATGTTGCAGGGCCAGGGTGAGGTTGGCAATGGTTTGCGCCTGAATGCCCTGCGTCGCATCAATGACGAGTAGTACCCCTTCGCAGGCGGCAAGACTGCGGGATACCTCATAGGTGAAATCCACATGACCGGGGGTATCAATCATGTTGAATACGTAATCCAGATTGTTCTTGGCGTGGTATTTCAGCCGCACGGTTTGCGCCTTGATGGTGATTCCGCGTTCCCGCTCCAAATCCATATTGTCCAATACCTGCTCTTTCATTTCGCGCAAAGGGATTGTGGAGGTGGCTAGAATCAACTTGTCGGCCAAGGTGGATTTGCCATGATCAATATGCGCAATTATGGAAAAATTTCTTATTCGTTCCTGGGTCATAACTTGTTTAATATCCAAAAGGCATTCACAATCCGCTGGGATCGACTGCCGGGTTTGTCGGGTCTCACATTTTGGAAAACGGTAGTCTCGCCAAAAAATTCCGTGGCAATGAGATTATCGGTCAGTGCGTGGGAGAAGGTCGCACCACTTTTTCTGCGGAGGTGGTACAGGTAGCCTCGTTGTAGTTTTCGTTAAATGTTGGAGTTTCTTTGTATTCCCGTAAATATTTCCACCACTCATCAAACCGGGTTTTCATGGTTTCGTAGTCTTTAGCGTTATCTATATCCAGTGCCGCTCCCGGGTAGGGGACTACCAGGGCCATAAAACGGGTTTTCATGATCGTGCAGATTCTTTTTTCCAATACTTTTTGAGGATTCAAATTGCGAAAATAGTCCACCAGGGAGTCAAGCCCGAGGCTGGCAAAAAACAGGCATAATTGCAAATAGATATAGTTTTTATAATGTCGGGCCTTGTCTTTTCCAAAAAGTGAGAAAGCAAAAAGCACCAGGTTTTTAAAATTTCTCTGGTAACGGTACTGGTACATTTTCTGGATATATTCCCGATTCTCAATGCGCAAGGGTTTAACCAGGTGCAGGTTGTTAATCCTGAAGCTGTCTTCCCTGATATGAAGATAGGCCATTTTTATGCCGGGTTTCCCGTCCCGCGGATAAAAATATTTAAGCTTTTCGCGAGAAACCATTCCCAAAACATGGTCATAATTTTCCATGTCCGCATGGGAAACAAAATATTCCACTTCCTGCGGAGTCACTAATGGGGCATCGCAGGGCACGATTAAGACTGCCCGGTCGCGGTGGGATTCGGTATTTGGCACTTCCCCGTTTTCATCTTTCAGGGACTGCAGAAAAGTATGCCAGATGTTTTCATAAAGGTTTTCTCTTTGCTCTAAAATATGAATTCGTTTGGGATAGTTTAAGTCGATGTGGCCTGACAGGAAAACCTGTTGCAGTTTTTCTTTGGGGCCCACGACATAGATATCCTGGATGGATTCCGCCTGTTGCAAAGTTTCGGCAATGTAATGGATGACGCATTTCCCATTAATGGTTAAGAAAGCCTTGTTTTGACGATGGACTTTGTAGCTGGACTTTCCTTCTCCGGCAACCAGAATCGCATTATATTTTTTATGGCCGTTTGTTGAACTCATTTAAAAAGAACCCTCTCTGATTCCACTCTATTATAATACCTTGCGCTCTCCAATGAAATTGGTTATACACGGAGCTACGTAATCCAAAATACCAGATTTTCTAAACATGTCTCAAGAAACTTCCTCAATTTTGAAAAACACCCCTCTGACCGATATTCATAAAGAACTCGGAGGCAAGCTGGTTCCTTTTGCTGGATGGAGGATGCCAATTCAGTTTCAAGGGGTCATTCAGGAGCACCAATGCGTCCGTGACGGCGTTGGTATTTTCGACGTCAGCCATATGGGCGAGATTGAGATCCGCGGACCTTCTGCCAAGAGTCTGATTCAAAAACTGATGACTAATGATATCGACTCAATGCAAGACAATCAGGCTCTTTATACCCTGATGTGCCTGGAGCATGGCGGTGTGGTGGATGATTTGCTGGTTCACCGTTTTTCTGAAGATCATTATTTCCTTTGTGTGAATGCTTCGAATACAGAAAAAGATTTTCAATGGATTTTAAAAAATGCCGGGTCTTGCCCTGCCACGATCCGAAATACCAGTCATGAAACCGCACAACTGGCTATCCAGGGAAAACACTCTGAGGCCTTACTGCAAAAATTATGCGATGCCCCTTTGAGCGAGATCAGATACTACCATTTTAAAAAAGAAAAAATCCACAATTTTGAAAGTATCATCGCGCGGACCGGGTACACGGGCGAAGATGGTTTTGAGGTTTACGTCAATGCGCATCACGCTGAAACTGTTTTTAGGGCCTTACTTGAGGCGGGCAAAGAATTTAACCTTCAGCCCATTGGCCTGGGAGCCCGGGATACCTTGAGAATGGAAATGGGATATGCCTTGTATGGAAACGAAATTAATGAGCAATCCAGGCCGCTGGAAGCCGGATTAGGCTGGGTCATCAAACTGGGGAAACAGGAATTTATCGGGCAGGCAGAGCTTAAAAAACAAAAAGATGCGGGGAATAAACGCAAGCTGGTAGGTGTTCGTCTGCTGGACCGGGGGGTGCCGCGCTCGCACTATCGGGTGTTAAATAATGGAGTTCCGGTCGGCGAGTTGACGAGTGGAACTTTTTCCCCCTCCTTGAATACAGGGATCGGATTATGTTATGTATCCCCTGAATATGCGGAACCTGGGACAAAGCTGGAAGTGGAAATAAGAAAATTGAGCGTGCCCGCTGAGGTCGTCAAGCCGCCTTTCTTACCAACCCGCGTCAAAAAAGATTAATCGCTAATTAACGGAGGTGCCATGGAGGTCCCCAAAGAGTTATTGTATACGCAGGAACATGAATGGATTCGCATTGACGGCAAGAAAGCCGTGATCGGTATCACCCAGTTTGCCCAGGAGCAATTGGGAGATATTGTTTTTGTCGAACTGCCGGAAGTGGGTAGCGAGATTGAACAGTCCAGCCCTTTCGGGGTTGTTGAGTCCGTGAAGACTGTTTCCGACCTTTATGCACCGGCAAGCGGTAAGGTTACGGCCGTGAATAAGGATTTGGAAAGCAACCCGGAAAAGGTCAACAGTGAACCTTATGGAGGAGGATGGATTGTTGAGATCGAACTTTCCAACGAAAAAGACCTGGAATCCCTTCTTAATCCAACTGCTTATACTGAACAATGCCAAAAGGAGACGGAGTAAAAGCTCCGCTTCTTTCCCCGACCCATGAGGTATATTCCCCATACAGAACAGGACATCAGGCAGATGCTTGCCGAAATCGGCGTGCAGGATATTGATGCCCTGTTCAAGAGCATCCCGGATTCTTTAAGATTGGGAGATACCCTGCTGGGGCTCCCCAAGGCCCTTTCAGAATACGAATTGACCGGGTACTTGAAACGACTGCAGAAAAATAATGCCACGGTCGAGGACTATTCCACCTTCCTCGGTGCCGGGGCCTATCACCATTTTTCTCCTGTATTGATTGATCATCTGATTTCCCGCGGTGAATTCTCCACCAGTTACACTCCCTACCAACCGGAAGTCAGCCAGGGGACTCTTCAGGCCATTTACGAATTTCAGACCATGGTCTGTCTATTGACCGGGATGGAAATTGCCAATGCCTCCATGTATGACGGGGCTTCTGCCCTTGCTGAGGCGGTGGTGATGTCCAACCGGGTCAACCGCCGCATGGAATTTCTGGTTTCGCAAGGGGTTCACCCGGAATACCGCAAGGTGACGGAAACCTACACCAGGGGAAGCAACTTCAGCCTTAAAGAAATTCCTCTTGATGAAAAAGGCAAAACCGACCTCTCTGCTATTATTGAGAACCTGACTGGGAACACTTCTGCCGTTGTCCTGCAGTCGCCAAACTTTTTTGGAACGGTGGAAGAATACGCCACGCTAAAAGAGAAACTTGCGGAAAATGGCACCCTCTTGATCGTTGTCGTGGCCGAGGCTTTGTCCCTGGGGATCCTGCAAGCACCTGGAACGCATGGCGCGGATATCGTCGTGGGGGAAGGGCAGTCGCTTGGCCTGCCGGTTTCTTTTGGCGGGCCCTACGTTGGTTTTTTCGCGACACGGGAAAAATTCTTAAGACAAATGCCGGGCCGTCTGGCCGGGGAAACGCTGGACCAGAACGGAAAACGGGCTTATGTCTTGACGCTATCCACACGGGAACAGCACATCCGGCGTGAGCGGGCGACCTCCAATATCTGCACCAATCAGGGATTGTGCGCTCTGGCCGCTACCATTTTCATGTCGACTCTTGGCAAACAGGGCTTTCGTGAACTGGCAGTTCTGAACTTGAGAAAAGCCGACTATTTAAAAAACCGGCTGTCCCATGTGCCGAATTTTAAAATCCGTTTTACCGCCGACACGTTTAATGAATTTGTGCTGGAATGCCCCCGCCCGGTCGAAGAAATTTTAAATGCTTTGAAACAGGAGCACATCATCGGCGGTTATGCCTTGGGGCTCTATTACCCAGAATTGAAAAACTGCCTGCTGATTTGCGTGACGGAACTGAACTCCCGCGAAGAAATGGACCGCCTGGCCGAAAAACTGGAAGCTATTTAGCCCGCATATTTCATGAGAGGTTGTAAATCACCCCAGCCCCTCTTTGAAAAAGAGGGGTCTATTCCAGCTCCCCCTTCTGCGAAGGGGGTTGGGGGGATTTGGTTTCCCTGTTTTTGAACAGGGCGGTAATTTTTCAAAAACACATTTTGTAATTCAAAAAATATTCGGAATGTAACCGTTTGCCCTTACAAAACCTG
>PCTK01000206.1 GCA_002786505.1 Nitrospinae bacterium CG22_combo_CG10-13_8_21_14_all_47_10
ACTCCTCTTCAAAAATCCTTCAATTCCTCAACCGGGTTCAGGCCAAATGGAACAGGGTTCTCCGCGCTCAGTTCGCCTATTCCATTTTAAGTGTCTTGACGGGTTGCGCTTTGGCAATCGGGCTGTATTCTTATTTTGAATCACCCCTTTTGAGCTATGGGTGGTTCGTTCTTATCATTGTTTTGCTGGGGTGGAGTCTTTATTCAACCTGCGGGTTTTCCAGAATTGACCGCGACAGGGCCGCGCTTCTGGTCGAAGCCAAATACCCGGAACTGAACAATTCCCTTATCAACGCCGCACAACTTGAACATCATTTAACGGATCATAAAGAAGCACCCTTTTCTCTTTCCTTTATTCGCGAACAACTCCAACGCACTCAATCTGAAATCCAGAAGTTGGACCCGGATTCGGTGGTCAGCGACCAAAGAGCCACTCCTGTGCGTAACGTGTTTTTCGTAACGCTTCTTGCGTTGGTCACAGCTACCTCACTATTACCCAATTTTTGGAAGCAAGCTTCTTCTGGCCCTCAAGAACTGGCCCAAACCCAGGCCACACAAAAAGCAAAGAGTCCCAAACCTGCTGGCAGTCAGGAAGGATATCAAATCAACAACCTGTCGCTGACTTTGGAGTTTCCCGCATACACAAAATTAAAAAAACAAATTCTTACGCAGGAGCCCCTCAAGGCTCTACCCGGAACCGAAGTTAAAATTACCGGCAACAGCAATTTGCCTGTCGACAAAGCTGAACTGGTGGTTAATAATCGCGACCATTTTTTAATGGAGGTGAGCAATTTAAAAAACCTGCAAGGCTCTTTCATGCTTCGCGAAAAAGGCCACTACCAGTTCCAGGTGACACCTCCTAACGGGGAAAAGGTACTCCTGAAAGAAAAATATTCCATTGAGCTTGATCAGGACAAGTCGCCTCAGGTGATTTTATTTCCGGCCAACCCCAGACCGGTTTATTATGAAACCGATAGTGTGCAAATGTTCTATGAAGCCCACGATGATTTTGGCATCCGCCAAATCGACCTGATCGTTCAGGTCAATGACACCACTCTGACAAAAAACATTAAACGGTTCAAACAACCGGAAAAAGATTCGACGGGGAATTATTCCTGGAACCTCTCCCCGGATTCACTTCAAGCGGGGGATGTAGTCCAGTATTTCCTGGAAATCAAGGATAACGATAATGTCACGGGCCCTAACACCGGACAATCAGAAATTTACCGGTTCACTATTTTTGACAGTAGAAAAGAGCAGGAAAATCTGGTGCGCCTGCAAGAAGAATTGGCGGAAAAAATGATTGCCCTGCTGGCAAATGGTCTTGTTGAGGGTGAGGTTCTTAAAACCGCCGCCACAGATACGCTGTATGGGAAGAAGCTAATGGCCTCCCATGCCGATGCTTTGATAGACATTATTGGTCTCGCCCAGCGCATCAAAGACCAGGGCAAAGATTTTGATTATTTTCCCCGCCCCTACCTCACCCTTTTGGATAGCATCATTAGCGGATTGACCATCATCCGCGAAGAACAAATAGATACCAGTAATAAGATACAGGGAACAATTTTAAAACCCACACCGGTGGTTTTCAATCTGGATTCTGTCGAAACCCTCAACCGCAAAATGGTCACTCATCTGGAGCAAGACATCCTGTACCTGATTAAAATGACCAATCGTCAAAAAATGGATCAGGTGATGGACCTTGAAAACCAATTAGAACAATTAACCCAGGCCCTGCAGGAAGAGTTTGAGAATATCCGGGACAAAAAGTCTCCTCTGACTCCCGACCAACTCAAGTCCAAATTAAATAAAATCCAGCAAACCCTGCAAAAAATGATGGATAAACTGTCCCGACAGAACCAATCCTCACCCGATGAGTTTCTCAATTCCAAGGCTTATAAAAGTATGAATCTGGAGGAGACCCTGGCTTCACTGGAGAAAATAAAAGACCTTGCCAGTCAAGGGAAGATGGATGAAGCTTTGGAACAACTTAAAAAGGTCGCTGACGACCTTATGGAACTGGCTAACCAATTGGACCAGGCAAAATCATCCATGGACTCTCTGGTGGATAACCAGATCATGGAGCAGATCAACAAATCCATGGCTAAACTTGAGTCCCTGGAGAAACAGCAAAAAAACGTGATCGAAAACACAACGGAGATCAACCAGAAACTGCGCTCAAATCAGGCCCGTCAATTTGATTCATTGATCAAGAATTTCTTTGAAGAATTGAAAAAAGATGTGGCCGCCATCCAAAATCTTCTGGAAGAAGATTCAAAATATCTGGATGAGCACAAAGCCATGATAAAGACCGATCAATTGTTGCAAGAGGAAGCAAAAATCAGGCAGGAGATAAAATCCCTGAATCAAAAAACCATTGACTCAAGCCTTAACGAGGATTTAAGCGAAAACTTTAAAGCGCTGAATGAAACCCGTCGCCAGCTATCTGAATCTGCCATGGAATTGGACAACCTGCGAACCCGAAGCTTCCAGGAATTCAAGGAAAATCTCCCCCAGATTAAGAAAAAATATAAAACGCTGAGGGAGTTGGCGGAACTAAACGATTTGAACGAGTTTAATACGCTTTTTAAAAATACTTACCCAGAAATTTTTCGCTGGCAGGGAAGTATGCGAACCACTCGTGATCAAAGGGAAGATATCAGCAACCGACTGGGGCAGGACCTGACAGAAGTCACCCGGCTGAATTCGGAGATTTCAAAAAAACTGGGTTCTCTGAAACTTTCTATTGAACAAAATAGCCAGTCACTTCTTACGAAAAAGCAAAAAAACAAACTGGAACAACTCGCGCAGGAAGAGCAGAAAATGAGTCAGCAGGCGGAGGAAATGAAAAATTTATTCAATAAGATGAATCAGGAAAACCCCCTTCTTCCTCCAGACCTTTCCCAGAACATGGGAACTGCGCAAAGGAACCTCAAAAATGCTCAAGACCGCTTGCAAAACCAGCAAGTCCAAAGAAGTATCGATTCAGAGAACAGGGCATTGAAATCCCTCCAGGAAACCCGGAACCTGTTAAACGAAATCAAAAATTCCGGAACCCAAATGTCCGACAAGGGCAAGCAGGAAACCCCGCTCCGGCTTGGAACAGGAAGCAAACGAGATTCCAGGAGGGGAGGCTCTGTTCGCATGCAAAAAGAAAAAGTGCTTCTTCCCTCTGAAGACCAGTACAAGGTTCCCAGTGCTTTCCGGGAAGATATTCTGGATGCCATGAAGAAACAAACGCCAAAAAATTACGAACGTCTGGTTAACGAGTATTACAAGGAACTGGTACAGTGAAAAGTCACATCAAAATCCTGCTACCCATTATCCTGCTCCTGTTGGGGTCTGGGAAAAGTTTTGCCTTGCTCACGGTTTCCGATGAAGTTTATCGAGGCTACCAACTCGTCCAGGACTGGGATATCACCTCAGCAGAAAAACTCTCGGAGCAACTTTTAAAAAATTATCCAGAATCCGGAGATGTGCATTTTCTCCAGGCGCGCATTGAGTTCATGAAGGGAAATTATGAACAATCCTGGAAGATACTCCGCCGAGTTGGCGACAACTTTGAAGAAGTCAAGGAATTCAAAAATCATGTTTCTGCCACCCGCAGGGCTTCCAAAAATTTCATCGCACGGGAAACAGAACATTTCATTTTCCGTTTTGAAGAAGGACCCGACGAAATCCTGATCCATTATGCGGAACAAGTCCTGGAGAAATCGTACCGGGTGCTTGGTGCAATTTTAAATTTTTACCCGTCGGAGAAAGTCCTGATTGAGATTTACCCCGACCGGGAACCGTTTTCGAAAATATCTCCGTTAACGCTCAAGGATATCCTTACTTCAGGAACAGTGGCTCTTTGTAAATATCACCGCATTATGATGATATCTCCCGGCTCGCTCGTTCGAGGGTTCAACTGGATGGACACCCTTAGCCATGAATATGTTCACTACCTCCTGACCAAAAAAAGCCGCAACCACCTTCCCCTCTGGATGCATGAAGGCATTGCTAAATATCTGGAAACCCGGTGGCGTGACGACAAACAATATCTTTCTCCTATCATGGAGACGGTGCTTTTCAACGCTTTGAGAAATGATTACCGCGTACCGCTTGAAGCGATGATGCCCTCTCTCGCAAAGCTGAAAACAGCAGAAGATGTTCAACTGGCCTATGCTGAAGTGTCCTCCATGATGGAGTATCTTACAGTTATTAAAGGACTCAGCATCTTCCCACAGATTCTGGAAGACCTTGCCTCCGGGGCCGCTTTTGAAAGCACCTTTATCAAGCATGTGGGGCAGGATTTAGCAGGGTTTCAAAACAGTTGGGAAATTTGGGCTAAAAAGCTGGAACTTAAAAATATCCCCGGGATCAAAACCCTGAGAACAAAATTTAAAGACCGGAATGGGTTGGAACCAGAAAATAAAGAGTACGCAGAGTTGGAGTCCCGGAAAGCGCGCGACCTGACCTACCTGGGAGATATTCTTAAATCCAGAAACCATTTCAAAGCCGCTATTGTTGAATACCAAAAGGCCCGGATTGAATCGTCTTCCCATTCCCCCGTATTATTCAACAAACTTGCCGGGACCTACCTGCAAACGCAAAAATATAACGAGGCAGAAGACCTTTTAAAAGAAACACTGACATTTTTCCCCGATTTTCCCACCAGCCTTGCTAATATGGGAGAATTATATTTTTCCACGCAGGAATATGAAGCGGCCAGAGTTTATTTTGAAAAAGCAGTACACATAAATCCCTTTAATCCTTTTGTGCACATGCGGCTGATCCATGTCTACGATAAGCTGGGGTTAAGCAAGGAAAGAGAATTGCAAGCGCGGCAGTTCAGTTATATAGATTGATCAGGGAGATTATCATGAAAGATTTAGAACTGGCGCAGGAACTTTTAAAAGCCAAGGACGAAGTTGTTCAGGAAATCCGCAAGATCATTGTGGGACAGGACAAGGTGATTGATGATCTTTTGGTCGCTCTATTCTGCAAAGGCCACTGCCTGTTTGTCGGCGTTCCGGGTTTGGCAAAAACCCTTTTGGTCAGCACTCTGGCACAGGCTTTGAATCTGGACTTCAGCCGTATCCAGTTCACTCCCGACTTGATGCCTTCCGACATTACCGGCACCGATATACTGCACGAGGACCCAGAGACAGGGAAAAGGGTGTTTCAGTTTATCCACGGGCCAGTCTTTTCCAACATTATCCTTGCGGATGAAATCAATCGCACGCCACCCAAAACCCAGGCGGCTCTGCTTCAAGCCATGCAGGAAAAAAAGGTGACCGTTGGTGGAAATACCTACATTCTGGACCAACCATTTCTGGTGTTCGCCACGCAGAACCCCATCGAGCACGAAGGAACCTATCCCTTGCCCGAGGCCCAATTAGACCGGTTCATGTTTATCATCAACGTTTCTTACCCCACCCAGGAGGAGGAGATTAATATTGCACTCTCCACCACCTCCGGACATTTGCCCACCTTAAAACCCGTGCTCAACGCCCAGCAGGTCATTGAGTTTCAGGAACTGGTGCCGCAAGTTCCGGTTTCGCAGTATGTCGCAAAATATGCCGTGGAATTGGTGCAGAGCACCCGGCCA
Source organism: Nitrospinae bacterium CG22_combo_CG10-13_8_21_14_all_47_10 (assembly GCA_002786505.1). Taxonomy (GTDB): domain Bacteria; phylum Nitrospinota; class Nitrospinia; order Nitrospinales; family VA-1; genus LS-NOB. The sequence goes on from PCTK01000206.1 coordinate 5,593, forward strand.
AATCAAAATGGAAGCACACCGGACTTTGTACGGGAATGGATAGATTGGGGTGCCGGGCCGCGGGCCTCACAGTACCTGATTCTGGGGGCCAAGGCCAAAGCTCTGCTCGACAACAGAGTCTCCGCCACCGTTGAAGATGTCCAGGCAGTTTGCCGTCAGGTTCTTGAGCACCGTATCATCCTTAACTTCAAAGCCGAGGCGGAGAATATTAAAGTCTCGGATATGATCGAGAAACTGCTCAAAACAGTTAAAGCCTGACAGGGAGGGAAACAGCTTTTTGAAAACAGAAAAATCAGGTCAGATTCGCCGTTTTCCAGTCTACTTTAAGCTCAAGGGGATTGCCGGACCTGCTCTGGTATCTCACAAAACCATGTTTCTCGCCAAACAGATATAAATCACGGGTAATTTCCACATCCTGCCGGCAATACTGAATAATTTTGTTGATCTTTCCTTCCTTGTACCATTTCAGAGAAACCAATCCGTCCGCAGATTTTTTAGCATTGAGCGTGTGTTGCGCCAAATGATTGAGGCTCAACCGGAATCCCAGATTCTTTTTAACGTCAATCAGCATATCGAAGGTATTAATTTCCTGCAGGTCAAAATCAGAATAGGGCTGAAGAACCGTGTAGTCAAAGCCTATGACGTTGAATCCAACCACCAGATCAGCAGTGCGCAACTTTTCCACCAATTGAAGGGCATCTTTTTCTTCGTATGTGAAAAATTCCCGGTCCAAACTGTCCCATATCACTCCGACAGCCAGGCCCATTTTATGGATATTGCCCCAGCCTCCTACCTCTTCGGCACTTTTCTGGGTCTCCAGGTCAAAATACTGCACCCGAGGGCCCGATACCGCCGTCACAGGTTTTTTGGCCTCCTGATCCTCCACTTCTCCGAAAAGCCCTAGTTGTTCCGACATATCCCTGCCTGTTTTTAAAGGATGATTGCCCTTAATTTAGCATTCTCCCCCTCCAAATCAATGCTTTTTTATAAACCTCCAAATTTAAATGGGTTAAGGCCAATTTAATCAGTGTCCTTGATGGGTGGAATTGACCGGCTACCGCCTGAAATTTCACCCGTTAAAAGGATTAAAGTTTGCTTTTTTCAAGACCGATAAATCAAGAGACTGAATTCGCGCGCATACCTGAATTTTACAGCCAAGGAAAGGTCTTTAAGTGGCACAAACTGCAATATTTGGAATCAACTCCAACCTCGATACCGGTAGCATTATCGACAACCTGGTCAAACTCCAGCGCACTCCGATTAATATTGTCGAAGCCAAACGGTCTTTAGAAGAAGCAAAACTGCTCAGTTTTCAAGACTTGAGAAACCGGCTCCAAACCTTCAAAGGTGCCGTCAATACCCTCAACACAGAAGCACGTTTTTTAGCCACAAAAGGAGGCTTTTCCAATAATAACGCCACAGACACAAACTCCGTAGTCAGTTTGAGCACCAGCAGTCAGGCCACATCAGGGACTTTTTCCCTAACCGTCAATAATCTTGCCAGGGAATCAAAGCTGGTTTCAGAGGGTTTTGCCTCTACCAGCGCGGCAATTACCTTGGGAACAATAAATATAACAGTAGGGGGAACCACCACTGGCATTACCATAGACTCCACAAATAACACCGTCGATGGGTTAAGGCTGGCTATTAACAACTCAGGACTGAATGTAAACGCCACTTTTTTGAACGATGGTAATAGCACTAACCCACTTCGCCTTGTGTTGTCAGGAGCAAATACCGGGGTAGACAATAGTGTGAGTATCGGCTCAGGTTCCCCAGTCAGCTTTACCGAAACCCAATCGGCCCAAAACGCGAACTTTATTCTGGATGGCGTTTCTGTCACTAAATCCGGCAATGTTGTCTCCGATGTCATTGAGGGAGCGATCATAACCCTGGAGTCCATCGGTTCCGGGGCCGTTACCCTTAGTTCCGATACCGATGCGATTAAAGAAAAAGTCCAGGCCTATGTAGATGGCTACAACGAGTTGATGTTGCACTTGAACCAGGAACTGGCTTTAGAAGCTGAAACCGGAGAAACAGGCGTTTTATTTGCCAACTTCACAGTCCAGAACCTGCAACAAAGTCTGCGCGATACTGTCAGTAGCCAGATATTAGGGGTGACCGGAGACTTTAGTTATCTTTCACAGATCGGGATTCGTACATTGAGCAACGGAACCCTTTCCGTTAATGATGGGGATTTGAGTGATGCCCTGGCGGCAGATGTCGCCAACGTCAGCCAACTATTCTCGAGTAGTAGCCACACCACCAGTTCCGCCGTGACCTTTGTCGGGTTCACAACCAAAACTCAACCAGGCACATACAATGTCCAGGTTTCCAACGGGGTGCCACAACTGGCCGCATCCGGAACCACAACCTTTATCGATGCTGTAGGAAGCGGAAACTTTTTTGCCGGAGCAGAGGGAACGGATGCAGAGGGTTTGAACTTTAGAATCTCCTCTCTCAGCGATGGGAGCTATGGATCAATCACCCTTGCCATTGGCGTGGCCCAGATCACCAACCGTATTCTCGCAAACCTGACCGATGCATCCCTGCAAGGCCCTCTGGAAGCGGAAATCGACACCGCGACAGAAAGCATCAAGGATTTTGATGAAACGGTAACCCAACTGGAAGAACGCATCGTATTATTTGAAGAAAACCTGAGAGAACGATTCACTAATCTTGAAATTAGTTTGGGAAGACTAAATTCCCAAAAAGCCGCATTTGATAGCTCCATTGCGGGAATCCAGGCACTATTCAGCGGAAAATAGATAACAAAATTAAAACCGGTCAGCCTGAGGAATTAAATAGAATGGGTCCATCACAATATCACAACCAATACCGCAGAAACGAAATCTCTACGTCCAGTCAGGGGCGCCTCATCATCATGATGTATGAAGGGGCTATCAAGTTTACCACCATGGCCATACAAAGCATTGACAAGGGAGATATCGCCGGGCAAGGAAAATATATCAACAAAACCCACGATATCATCAACGAACTTTCACTGGCTCTGGATTTGAAAAAAGGAGGGGAAGTGGCCCTGCGCCTGGAATCTCTCTATCAATATATGCTCAGCCAATTGACATTGGCGAATATCAAGTCCGACCGGAAATCCCTGGAAACGGTGATCAAAATACTGGGTCCCCTTGCCGAAGCCTGGGAACAGCTATTCCATGCGACCACCAACACCGGGCAAGGCGACCACGAGCCACCCAA
>PCTK01000003.1:0-2024 GCA_002786505.1 Nitrospinae bacterium CG22_combo_CG10-13_8_21_14_all_47_10
CACCGTTGTCAATTTCAACACCAGCGAGGGCACCCTTGCCCCTGCCGCCAGTGGAACCGTCGGGCAGGGAAGCGCCACAACCGTATTGACTTACGACTGGGAAAAACCCAGCGTCACCGCTACTGTTTCCGCCAGCGCTCTTATTGATGTAGACGGAGAAGACTTCCCGGTATTCAATGCTATTCCTGTATCTTTTGAGTCGGGCACCGGCATTTTCACCGATGACTTTGATGATGGTGATAGTACTGGCTGGACCGAAGGGGGTACTGCCAACTGGAACGTCGCATCCGGAGAATACAAGACCGCGTCCAATGGGTTTGCCTGGTCCCTCAATGGATGCGCCGCCTGGCAGAATTACGAAGCCCAGGTGGATATCAAGCGCAACGGCTCATTGAGCGCAAGTGAATCTGTAAGCCTGGTACTGAGGTATCAAAATGCCAACCAGTATTATATGGTCAAAGTATCCTGCTCCAGCAACTGCGGGGGAAGCCCTAACGATGACCAATATGTATTGGAACTGGTGAATTACAATAGTGCTGAAACCAGCCTGGTCAGTTCGAGTGCCTTTGTTTTTGATAACAACGAGTACTATACCCTGAAGGCCAGTGCCAGCGGGAATGACCTCAACGCAAAATTCTGGATCAGGAGCGGCACAGAACCCACGGACTGGGACATTACCGTAACCGACACGTCCTATTCCCAGGGAGAAATTGCCTTGACCACAGATACCAGCACCACCTCTTTTGATAATGTCAGCGTCACCCCCGCCACTTGACCGGCAGGCCAGGAAAAAACCTCACCTCCTGCCTGGGGGCCTGCCAGGCAAACGAAAATATCCCATGGCTTTCAATGCGTTATGATAAAATCTTGACATGATCAATCATCGCCTCGCTTCCAATTTCAACTGGTTTTTTTTTCTGACCTGCCTGGGAATCTCTATTATCGGCGTGGTGACCATTTACAGCGCCAACCATGGTCGGCCAGAGGCTTTTTTTCGCGGCCTTTATATCAAGCAAATTTACTGGATAGGGTATGGGCTGGTTGCCATGCTCATAGCCCTGGTGCTGGATTATCGCTGGTTCAGCCGCTATGCCTACCTCATCTATGTTTTCACCCTGCTGGCTCTCGCCTATGTACTGGCCGAAGGAGTGATCGCCTCCGGTTCCCGACGCTGGATTCATATAGGCTCCATCAGTATCCAGATTTCCGAGTTCGCTAAAGTGTCGCTGATCATTGCCCTGGCCAAATACTTTGAGTCGGGGAAAATGTCAAACCAGTATTACCTGAAGGACCTCTTCATCCCGGCGTTGATGACGGCACTCCTGGGAGGACTCATTGTTGTTCAACCCGACCTCGGCACCACCATGATGATTTTTTTCATTTTCCTGGTATTTGTAGCCGCCATTGAATTGGAAAGAATGACCTTGATAAAACTTTTTACCGGCGGGCTCATGCTGGCTCCGGCACTTTGGTTTTTCCTGAAAGACTATCAGAAGTCCCGGCTTTTGACCTTGTTCAACCCGGAATTGGACCCGCTTGGAGCGGGCTATCACTCTATCCAGTCCAAAATTGCCATCGGGTCCGGCGGGTTCTGGGGAAAGGGTCTGCTCGCGGGGACCCAGAGTCGGCTCAACTTCCTGCCGGAGAAACATACGGATTTTATTTTTTCAGTCTTCGCGGAGGAAACCGGTTTTTTAGGCGTGGTCATTCTTTTATCTTTATTCCTTTTTATTATTTTGAAAGGTTTAAACATTGCTTTTCGGGCGGCAGACCGGTTTGGTTTTTTTCTTTCTCTGGGACTGATCAGTTCCATCACGTTTTACATCATTTTTAATGTGGGGATGACCATTGGCCTGTTTCCCATCACCGGAATTCCCCTTCCTTTCCTGAGTTACGGCGGCTCTTCCCTCATAACCAATTTTTTTGCGGTAGGACTTCTTCTCAATGTTGAAATGCGAAGATCAATACATTAAAACTCCCGGCTTTATTTTTTCTCAAGGTTTGCCCCACCCGGCATGTTATAA
>PCTK01000003.1:2083-8251 GCA_002786505.1 Nitrospinae bacterium CG22_combo_CG10-13_8_21_14_all_47_10
AACCAGCGGGAAATTCGTGTGGCCCTGATGGAAAACAATCAGGTCTCGGAATTATTTATCGAACATAAAACCAACAAGGGCATTGTTGGAAATATTTACCGGGGCAGGGTCACCAAAATTCTTCCTGGAATGCAGGTGGCATTTGTTGACATCGGGATGGACAAAGCCGGGTTTCTGTATGTCGGAGATATCGACGTTGTTGATATGTTGGGGCTTGAGGACGAATTGCCCCCCCCTCCCCTGACGGATGAAACCGAGGACCCCCTTTCCGGGAAACCTGGTCGACCCAATCATGGAATCCGCATTCAGGATATTTTACAGGAAGGCCAGGAAATTCTGGTGCAGGTTGCCAAAAATCCCCTGGGCTCCAAGGGAGCCCGCATCACCAATTACATCACCCTGCCCGGACGCTACCTCGTCTATATGCCGACCGTTAATCACATCAGTGTTTCCCGTCGCATTGAGGAAGAAGAAGAAAAAGAGCGGCTAAGACAACTGGTCAGCGAAATCGGCAATCCCGGTGAAGGATATATTGTCCGAACCGCGGGGCAGGATGCCACACGTGCGGACTTTGAGTCGGACCTGAAATTTCTTCACCGACTTTGGGAAAACCTGAAAAAACAATCTGAAAACCTGGGTGCGCCACACCTGGTTTACGAGGATCTGAACCTGGTCTTCAGGTCAATCCGGGATCTTTTCACCAACGATACTGAACGGCTGGTTATTGACTCAAAATCAGATTACATAAAATGCCTGGAGTTCTGCTCCACCTATCTCCCGCATTTGTCGGGCAAAATTGAGCAATACAAAGACCCGATGCCGATTTTCGACCATTATGGGATAGAAATGGATATCAGCCGGGCTCTGGGCCGGACCATCTGGCTTAAGTCCGGCGGCTATATCACTATCGACCAGACCGAAGCCCTGGTCGCCATTGATGTCAATACAGGGAAATACGTTGGCCATAGCGACCCTGAAGATACTATTCTTAAAACCAATCTGGAGGCGGTTAAGGAAACCGTGTACCAGCTCCGCCTCAGGAACATCGGCGGTATTATAATCGTTGATTTCATTGACATGGCTAAAGAAGAAAGCAAGGAAATGGTCTCCAACGCGCTCAAACAAGCGCTGAAGTCAGACCGGTCACGAACCCGCATCCTTAAAATTTCCGAGTTAGGGTTGGTGGAAATGACCCGTAAGCGTGTGCGCGAAAGTCTGGCGCAAACTCTTTGTGACCCCTGCGATTACTGTGAAGGAAAAGGGTATATCAAAGGGACCTCCACTGTCTGTTACGAAATCATCCGGGAAATCCAAAGACGGGGAACCGACAACATCACTAAAAAGAAAATCGACATTGAATTACATCCAGCGGTTTATGACCTGCTGTTCGAGGAAGAGAGTAGCTTTGTTGAGGAGATGGAAAAACAAAGCAATATCGAAATCACCTTTCAGGTAAACCCGAAACTGCATCGGGAAAAATATAATATCGTGGCATCATGATGAGGGTTAAAAATATGAACTGCACTCGGGTATTAAATATTATTCTCCTGGCGGCTTTACTTTTTGCCTTCGGTTGCGGCACGGCCGGGAAAAACTTCGACGAGTCTCTCTATAAAAATATTGTTGCGGGAACAACAACCTATAATGAAGTTCAGTCCATGTTTGGGTCTCCTTTTAAAAAGGGCGTTCAAAACGGCTACAAGGTCTGGACTTATGAATACAATTTTTACAACGCTCTGGGGAAAAATATCACCAAAGATATGGTTATCGTTTTTGATCAGAGTGGTGTTGTGAAGTCCCATCAAATGATGACCAACCAGCCTTGAAAAAGTTATAACAAACGGATCATAACAACTTCTTTCCTTGCCTTCCCCTACAACCCATGACTCTTTTTAACCCCTTGCGCGTCTACAAACAAATCACGGAATGTTAGGTTTCAGCAAAACCCAGTGGAACACCCTGCACCTGACCTGGGTCGCATTCTTTTTGACCTTTGTGGCCTGGTTCAATATGGCGCCGTTCAACACCACAATCATGCACACTCTGGGCCTGTCTTCCACCGAGATCAATATCTTGATGATTTGCAATGTGGCATTGACCATTCCCGCCAGAATCATTATCGGTTTCTGGGTTGATAAATATGGCCCACAAAAAGTTTTCAGCAGATTATTGGTGTTTGCCGCACTGGTATGTTTTGCTTTCTCCCTGGCCCAGGACTTCGAGACATTGCTGATCACCCGTCTCCTGATGGGAGTCGTTGGAGGTGGATTTGTAGTAGGGATAAAAATGATCGCCGAGTGGTTCCCGCCACAAAAGATGGGAACGGCTCAGGGAATTTACGCAGGCTGGGGAAACTTCGGTTCCGCCTTTGCGGCTTTTTCTCTCCCTATGATTGCCCTGCTCTTCCCTGAAGAGTCCGGGTGGCGGGTGGCGACAGGCCTTTCAGGACTATCCTGCCTGGTCTGGGCCTGGATTTATTACCGGTTTTGCCCTGATGCTCCAGGAAAGGGAGGGGATTTCCTGGTCGACCTGCACGGCGTGATTGAGGTCACTTCATACCGGGACCTGATCATGCAAATTCTTTTTCTCTTACCTGTTTATGGAACCCTGGCTCTTTTCATCTGGAAACTTTCTGGAAAGCCACTATCTCTAATCCCTGATTTTATTTCCGTGGCCCTGATTCTCGCCATTGCCGGGCTTTTTATTTTGAACGCACTACGATGCTGGCAAGCAAATGTACGAAGATTGCAACAACCTATCCAGGATCACTATCCCTACAGCCAAATAGTGATCTTGAGTCTCGTCTACACGCTGACCTTTGGATCGGAACTAGCTGTCATTTCGATGTTCCCGCAGTATTTGGAAAACACATTTGCTTTAACCGTGCAGGTTGCAGGAGCGCTGGGTTCGAGCTTTGCCATCATGAACCTGGTCACCCGCCCCGCAGGCGGTTGGATTTCAGACCACTTCGGCAGAAGGCGCACACTTTTCATTTTAATTCTGGGAGCCAGCATATGTTATTGGGGTATGGGGGAAATGGATAATAGCTGGTCGCTTGTTTCCACTATTCTCCTTTCCGTAACCTGCTCCATTTTCCTGCAATCTGGAAACGGCGCATGCTTCGCGGTGATTCCCCTGATATCGAAACCTCTCACCGGGAAAATGGCCGGCCTGGCGGGGGCTTACGGTAGTGTCGGGTCGGTGTTTTTTCTCACCCTGCTCAGTTTTGTGACCCCTCAAACATTTTTTAAAGTCCTCGCCGGCTATGCTTTTCTGGTATTCTTGTGCCTGTTTTTTTTAAAACCCTTCCGGGCAACGCCCGACGAAAAAGAAAAGTTATAATAATTGCGCCTCTGGATTCAGGTTTTCAATAGTTCCCCGGGATAAGGGGATAAAGAGGGTTTACTTAAACCAACTTTTAACAAAGAAGGAATTAACATTTTATGGGATTCACCTGCGGCCTTGTCGGCCTCCCCAATGCTGGAAAATCAACCCTGTTCGGTGCTTTGACACGCACCAAAGCCATGGCGGGAAACTATGCGTTCACAACCATTGAGCCCAATAGCGGCATCGTTCCTGTTCCCGATAAACGCATGGACACCATCACCCACTACGTCAAAACCAAAAAAATTGTTCCCACGACCATGGAATTTGTCGACATCGCCGGACTCATCAAAGGCGCATCCAAGGGAGAAGGTTTGGGCAATAAATTTCTCGGTCACATCCGTGAGGTAGATGCCATCGCCCATGTGGTGCGTTGCTTCGAGGATAGCAATGTTCCCCATGTCAGCGACATTATCGACCCCATCTCCGACATCGACACCGTCAACACCGAATTGATTATCGCCGATCTGGAATCCCTTGACCGCAGAAAGGCAAAGATTGAGAAACTGGCAAAATCCGGGGATAAGGAAGCACGCATGCAAGTTGAGGTACTCACCAGGCTTTCCGAGGCTCTTGATCAAAATCAACCAGCCAGAAGCGTTACTGGTTTAAATGACGAACAAAAACAATTCGTAAAAAGCCTGACCCTTTTGAGCGCAAAACCAGTTCTTTATATCTGCAATGTCATGGACCCCGGCGATACAGAAAACGAACTTGTGCAAAAGGTTAAACAGATTGCTGAAAAGGACGGCTCATCGGTCGTGGCCCTGGCGGGAAAAATTGAGGGCGAAATTATGGAGATCGAAGACCCCGAAGAACAAAAAATGTTTATGGAAGAAATGGGCCTGACCGAAACCGGACTCGACCGCATGATCTCCGCCGGATACGGACTGCTCGAACTTTCCACCTACTTCACAGCAGGAGAAAAAGAAACTCGGGCCTGGACAATTCCGAAAAACGCAAAAGCCCCGCAGGCGGCGGGAGTGATCCACAGCGATTTCGAAAAAGGGTTCATTCGCGCCGAAGTTTATACTCTGGAAGATCTGGTTAAATATAAATCCGAGGCCGCCATTAAAGAAGCGGGAAAACTCAGGGTCGAAGGCAAAGATTACGTCGTCCGGGATGGCGACATCATGCATTTTCGTTTTAACGTTTGATTCCTATTTCTTTGGTTATAATTTGCCTCCATGGCTAGTGCCCCACGATGGCACCAGGCAACGCGGGGTTTTACCTGCCAAAACATCCAACACATTATCTGCCACGAGGTCTGCCATTTTATCCCTTGTCTCAAAACTGGCACTGCCGATATGCGGCAGTAACATCAGGTTTTCCAACTCGGTCATGCCTTCAGTGAGTGCCGGTTCGTTTTCATAAACATCCAGCGCCGCCCCGGCGATTCTTTCTTCTTTCAGCGCTTCGACCAGGGCTTTGTCATCCACCACTTTACCTCGGGCGGTGTGAATGAAATAAGCGCTGGGCTTCATCATTAAAAATTGTTCTTTTCCAATCAGGTGTTGGGTCTGCTCGGTCAAAGGGGTGTGAACCGTGACAAAGTCGGATTGCTGAAGCAACTCTTCCAACGGAGTATAAACCGCGTTCAATGCTTTCTCTTTTTCTGCCGACAACCTGTTTCGGTTGCAATAAAGAACCCGCATATTAAAACCCGAAGCTCTACGGGCCACCGCGGAACCGATTTCACCACAGCCAATTATGCCAAGGGTTTTCCCATATACATCTCCTCCCAGGAACATTTTTGCCTGCCAGCCCTTGAATCGGTTTTCGCGGGTAAACCGTTCGGCGGGAACAATGCGTCGAGCAGAACCCAGAATCATGGCCCAGGTTAAATCGGCAGTGGTTTCATGCAAGACCCCGGGAGTATTTGTCACCCAGATGCCCTTTTTAGCGGCATGCGCCACGTCAATATTGTTGAACCCGGCCCCATAATTGGCGATGAGTTGCAAATTCTCTCCACAATCAATAATGTCTCGATCAATTTTATCCGATAAGTAGGTAACGATCGCTGTGCTCTCAAAAGCATATTTTTTAAGATCTTCAGCCGTGGGCGAATTTTCTGTCTGGTTGGTCCGCAAATCGCAATGCGGTGCCAGTTTTTCCAAAGCACCCTCGGGAAACATATTGGTCACGGTAACGATGGACATCTCGCCGTCCTTTCAGTTTTTTCTATGGTAAAATTAAGAGTCTGATTTTAAAGGAAAAAGTTGCCCAATCCCATGAAAATTTTATTCCTCGTCCCACCCGAAACCGTTTCCCTGGAATCTTCGGTGCCAAAAGCGCTGGAAGGCGGTAAAGGCTATTACCCAAAACTTGGGCTTCTCTATGTCGCCGCCTACTACGAGCGCGAAACGAGGAACACCACCACTTTCATCGACTGCCCGCCGGAAAACGTATCAGAAGAAGCCTTGCTGGCTCGTGTCCGTGAAATCAAACCGGATATGGTCGCCATGAGCATCATGACTTTCAATTTGCTTGATGCCCTGCGCACGGCGAAAGTCTTGAAACTTGAACACCCAAACCTGAAAGTCTGCCTCGGCGGACCTCATGTCAACTTATACCCCAAGGAAACCCTCAACCTGCCAGAAGTCGATTATGTGGTTTTTGGTGAAGGAGAAAAAATATTCACCCGCCTGACTCAGGCACTGGAAAACGATGCCGAACCTCTATCGTCCATTAACGGACTGGGTTGGAAACAAAATGGCATCTCCAATATTAACCAGGCAGAGACCGAACTTCTTGATCTTGATGAATTGCCTTTTCCCGCCCGCC
>PCTK01000003.1:8271-8693 GCA_002786505.1 Nitrospinae bacterium CG22_combo_CG10-13_8_21_14_all_47_10
TACCAACATATTATTGGCGAGGGTCGGCAATTCTTCACCATTCAGGCCACAAGAGGATGCCCGGCGGCTTGCACCTTCTGCGATATTCGCAAAACCAGGTTCCGCATCCGCAGTCCCAAAAGCGTTGTTGATGAAATTGAAGAGTTGGTCAAGATGGGTGTGGACGATCTGTTTTTTGTCGACGACACCATCACGATTGACAAAAAAAACGTGCTGGCAATTTGCAACCTGATCGTTGAGCGGGGAATCAAGATACACTTCAAAATTTCTGCCCGGGTCGACACCATCACCCCGGAAGTCGTGGCCGCACTCAAAAAAGCAGGATGTTATCGCATCCATTTTGGTATCGAGTCCGCAACCCAAAAATATTTGCAGTACCTGCAAAAGGGCATAACTCTGGAAAAAGTGGAACGTGCGATAAA
>PCTK01000003.1:8707-9313 GCA_002786505.1 Nitrospinae bacterium CG22_combo_CG10-13_8_21_14_all_47_10
TCGGTTTCTTCGCCTACATGATGATCGGCATTCCTCATGAAACTAAAAAAGAAATGTTTGCCACCGTTGATTTTGCAAAAAAACTACGCCCTGATTACGCCCAGTTCTCCATCTGCACGCCTTATCCCAAGGTGGAACTCTATTATCAAATGTTGAACGAGGGAATCATTCCCGAGGATTATTGGCAGAAGTTTGCGGAAAACCCCAGCCCTGATTTTAAAATTCAGTTCTGGAACAAGGATTTCACCGAAAAGGAATTGCGCGAGATTCAAGACGAGTGCCATGCCCGGTTTTACAGTAGCCCCACCTACATCATGAAACAAATCACCCAGTTAAGGTCCTGGGCTGACTTCACCGCCAAAGCCCGGATGGGAACCAAAATTCTCACCAGCCGGTTAGGGATTTAGGAAAACCATCCGAATACATTTTTATTTAAAAATCTGGGTAGGTTTGCCATCAATGCTGGTCTGGTTTTTTTCTTTCCAGTAGTTTTTCACCCCATCATTCTCGCCAATTTTTTTCGTCCAATAAATCAAATCGTCCCGATCTCCCTGATACTGAAAGTTGGGGACAGCGAATCCGCAGGAGGTCTGCGCCTCATCAACA
>PCTK01000003.1:9321-10900 GCA_002786505.1 Nitrospinae bacterium CG22_combo_CG10-13_8_21_14_all_47_10
GAATATCTGCCGCGAACCGGGATACTCGGGAAACTGCGTGATCCACTGTTCCCATTCTTCATCCCTGGGGTGAATGGCCCTGGCCTTTCCGTAGACTCTTAATATCCAGGGTTTTCCCTCAAACGAACAGAACATGAGGGTCATGCGCGGTTGTTCCAGTATATGGGCGGCGGTCTCGTTACCGCTACCAGTAAGGTTGAGCCAAATCAACTGCCTGGCGTTAAGAATTTTAAGACTGTCCATGCCCTTCGGAGACACATTAACCCTACCCTCGGGAGCCGCTGTACCGACAAAGAATATTTTCTGGTCAGCAATAAATTCCTGCAATTTCACATCCAGTTCCGTATAGAATTTAGCCAAAGTTTAATGAACCTCCCTCTTTCAAATATTGTAAAATTAAAATAGTCTATTCAACGGGTAAAATCCAGACAGGAATTCAGAAGTAACATGCTTAAAATTAACGAAATTTATGCCAGCATTCAGGGCGAATCATCTCACACCGGCCTGCCCTGCGTTTTTATCCGGCTGACAGGGTGCAACCTGCGTTGTTCCTGGTGCGACACCGCTTATGCTTTTCATAAGGGCGATGACTTCACTGTTGACCAAATAATGCAGAAGATAGAAGCCTTCGCCTTGCCTCTGGTCGAAATTACTGGCGGGGAACCCTTAATGCAAGAAGATGTCTATCCACTTATGGAAGCCCTCCTGGAAAAAGGCTATCGGGTCATGCTGGAAACAGGCGGAGCCTTGCCGATTGACGGGGTTCCTGAAAAAGTTATAAAAATTCTCGACATTAAATGCCCTGGAAGCGGCGAGAAAGAAAAAAACCGTCTTGAAAACCTGCAACTCCTTGCCCCGCACGATGAAGTCAAGTTTGTCCTGCTTGATCGTGCCGACTATGAGTGGAGCCGTGACCTGTTGAAAAAATGCGACCTGGCCCCATCTGTGCAGGTTTTGTTTTCCCCGGTTTATGACAGACTAGACCTGAAAGACCTCTCTGAATGGATTCTTGAAGACCGGTTGCCGGTGCGCCTGCAAACTCAACTCCACAAAGTCATCTGGAGCAAAAACGCTATCGGTGTGTGAGGTTTTGTTTCCGGCCAATCCCCCTATTCTCCCATGAACACTCGCATCTCCGGCAAAATCCTGCAAAAGCAATTACTGAAATGGTTCGAACAAGAAAAAAGAGAGATGCCCTGGCGCAACGACCGGAACCCCTACCGCATTCTTGTGTCGGAGTTCATGTTACAGCAAACACAGGTGAAAACGGTCATCCCTTATTTTGAACGGTGGATGAAATCGTTTCCCACCCTGGAAAAACTTGCACAAGCCAGGGAGTCTACGGTTTTAAAACATTGGGAGGGACTGGGCTATTATTCCCGTGCGCACAACTTAAAAAAGGCCGCGCAGATAATCTTAAAGGATTATTCCGGAAAAGTTCCCGATTCCATGGACGAAATGCTGAAACTTCCAGGAGTCGGTCGTTACACAGCCGGGGCCGTTCTCAGCATTGCCTTTGGCCAAAAAGTTCCCGTACTGGATGGCAATGTCAAAAGGGTATTGGCGCGGCTTTTTCTGC
>PCTK01000003.1:10942-12346 GCA_002786505.1 Nitrospinae bacterium CG22_combo_CG10-13_8_21_14_all_47_10
GGGAGGCCATGCAAAGCCTTCTGCCTTCAGCAGGCGCCGGTGATTTTAATCAGGCCTTCATGGAACTGGGTGCCACGGTCTGCCTGCCCAAAAACCCCCTTTGCCTGCTCTGCCCTTTGAAGCAAAACTGCCAAGCGCAAAAATCCGGGAAACAGGATCTTTATCCACCTGGCAAACAAAAAACGCCCGCCACGAAAATTGAAGTCAGCGCGGCGGTCATCTTGCGGCGAAACAAAATCTTTATTCAAAAAAGAAAGAGCGGTGGACTGATGGGAGGGTTATGGGAGTTCCCCGGAGGAAAATTTGAGCCCGGCGAATCTGCGGAACAATGTCTGCACCGTGAAATAATGGAAGAATTAGGAGTAACCCTCCATATTGACGAAAAACTCATGACCGTCAAGCACAGCTACACCCGCTTTCGGGTAACCCTCTATGTTTTCCTTTGCAGAATCCGCTCAGGCCGGGTTGTGCCCACGCAATGCGAGGAATGGGAATGGGTGAAGACAGAAGAATTAGACACATATCCTTTTCCGGCCGCCAATGTTAAAATTGTAAAGAAACTAATAAACCACTAACAGGGTGCTATAAACCCATGACCCCTGGAATCAAAGTTATTGTTGTTGGCGCAATCGCCAATTTACTGCTTTCCATTTTCAAATTTATCGGAGGAATTCTGGGGAACAGCGTTGCCCTGGTGGCAGATGCTATCCACTCCCTTTCAGACCTGATGACAGATGTCATTGTCTTGTTCACCCACCGAATCGGGCAAATGCCTCAGGATGAGGACCACCCCTATGGACATGGACGGGCGGAGACAATTGGAGCCACCGTTATCGGCTTGTTCATCATCGCCACCGGCATTGGCGTCATTTATGAAACCTGGCAGGCCCTCGGCGAAAGTTCCGGCAAAACACCGGGTTGGCTGGCCGTCATCGCCGCAACACTTTCCATTATTATTAATGAAGGACTTTTTCATTATACCCGGCGGGTGGGGGAGGCAACACAAAGCCCTTCTTTACTCGCCAACGCCTGGCACCACAGGTCAGACGCCATTTCGTCTATCGCCGCCCTGATCGGGATTATCGGGGCCGGGCAAGGGTTCCCTTTCATGGACCCGCTGGCAGGAGCCGTGGTCGGCGTCATGATCGTAAAAGTCGGTATCGACATAACCCGCGAAGGGGTACGGGATTTAATGGATACGGCCCTGAGCGAAGAGCACATTAAAAAAATCCATTCTATCTTGACGGAAATTCCCGAGGTTATCCACTTTCATGACTTGCGCAGTCGTGTCATTGGTGGAGAGTTTCTCATTGATGTACACATCATCGTTGACCCTGAAATGACGGTCACCGAAGGGCATCGGGTTGCTGAAATCGCGCGGCGTAGCCTTATCAAGGCTTTCAA
>PCTK01000003.1:12375-12517 GCA_002786505.1 Nitrospinae bacterium CG22_combo_CG10-13_8_21_14_all_47_10
ATGGCGAGTCCGATGCGGAAATTGAGGCCATCTATCCCATTACAAGAAAAGATCTGATCGAAATTGCGCGACCATTGATCGCAGAGCTGGATGGAAGTATTTCACAACCCAAAATTCGGGTGCACCATATCAAGGGAAAGAA
>PCTK01000003.1:12527-12912 GCA_002786505.1 Nitrospinae bacterium CG22_combo_CG10-13_8_21_14_all_47_10
GTGTTTATTAAGATCGGCGTGGAGCAAAACATGAAAGACTCACGCACACTGGTGGCAAACATCAAATCCAAGCTTGAGACCGCCCCCCAAATTGATCAGGCCAGGGTGTTTCTTGATCTCAACTCGTAGAGGCTGTGTCATAATTACGCGGGCGAGGGGAATGTCTGAGATTCATGCCTCACGCGAAGACGCGAAGGCGCGAAGGGATAGCGAGGAAGTGGCCGCGATTGTGGTCGATGGACAACTGATCGTCGAGTTGAAGTCGGCGCACCGCTCCTGAAGGACGGCCTCCAGCGCGTCGTCAACAAGCCCACCAACTTCGCGTCTTCGCGCCTTCGCGTGCACCAACAGGAAGTCATAGAGGTCAATTAAAGCCCCCCTTCCA
>PCTK01000152.1:0-119 GCA_002786505.1 Nitrospinae bacterium CG22_combo_CG10-13_8_21_14_all_47_10
CGTTCCGGGCACGAAAGCTTAGGTAGAATTCCACGCGGGGTTGGGGGGATTTAAAACCCTCTTGCGCAATCAGGCGTGGGGGCAATAAGCAAATAGCTTTCACCGGCGGGCGATGTAGC
>PCTK01000152.1:140-4014 GCA_002786505.1 Nitrospinae bacterium CG22_combo_CG10-13_8_21_14_all_47_10
CTATCCATAAAACTTTATTGTTAACATTTTCGGGATTAAAGAATGAAAAAAATTGGCATGGTGAGTTTGGGGTGTCCAAAAAATACAGTGGACTCCGAAAGGGTTCTGGGCGATCTGGTTTCTTCCGGGTATAGCCTCACCCCGGATGAAAAAGACGCGGAGGTGATCATTGTCAACACTTGTGGTTTTATAGATTCAGCCAAAAAGGAATCGATCGATACGATTTTGGAAATGGCGCGGCACAAGACGGAGGGCAAATGCAAACAGTTGATTGTTACCGGTTGTCTGGCCGAACGTTACAGTCAGGAACTGCTTGATGAAATTCCTGAAATCGACCACCTGCTGGGGGTGGGACAGTACCCTCAGTTAAAAAATATTATTGAGAACGCGGACCCGTTTTCCAAAAATCATGTCGCCACACCCGCCGAATATTACGAGTCGTACACCGACAGGTTATTAACAACTGCATTTTATACCGCGTATTTAAAAATTTCTGAAGGTTGCTCCAACCGTTGTGCATTTTGCATCATCCCAAAAATGCGCGGACCTCTGCGCAGTCGTTCTCCGGAATCCATTCTTGCCGAAGCGGAGCACCTGGCTCGCAAGGGGGTCAAAGAGCTAAACCTGATTTCGCAGGACACCACGATGTATGGTTTTGACCTGGGAATGAAAAACGGGCTGGTTCGCCTGCTGGGAGAGATGGCTAAAGTCGAAGGATTGGAGTGGATACGGCTTTTATATTGTTACCCGACTTTTTTAAGCTCGGAGATGATTGAGTTCATCGCCTCGGAACCCAAGGTTTGCCGCTATATTGATGTGCCCCTGCAACACACGCACGACGATCTGCTTAAAAGCATGAAACGGCAGGAGACCGAGGGCGGGGTTCGGAAAATGCTTGATGAAGTGCGGCTGAAAATTCCAGATGTGGCGTTGAGAACCACATTTATTACCGGATTTCCGGGAGAGACCGAGAAACATTTTCAACATATGGTCCGGTTTCTTTGTGAAATGGAATTTGACCATGTTGGGATTTTCACATACTCGGATGAGGAGGGCACCACGGCCTTTGATTACCCCAACCGGGTTCCGCAGAAAGTCAAAGAAGAGCGTCGGGATATCCTGATGGAATTTCAAAAAGAAATTGCCCTTAAAAAAAATCAGGCACGTGTGGGCAAGGTGGAGCTGGTCCTTGTGGAAGGCTTTGATCCGCAGGAAAACTATCTGATGACGGGAAGGCTTACCTCCCAGGCTCCCGATATTGACGGCCAGGTCATTCTCGAAAAATGTACAGCCGAGCCCGGAGAGATTATTTCCGTACGCATTAATCAGGCGGCGGACTACGACCTTGTCGCAGAACCTGTATCAGCGGAGGTTTCCCTATGAGCCTTAAACGTGTAGGAATTTTGACTGGCGGAGGAGATTGCTCGGGACTCAATGCGGTCATCCGGGCCGTCACCCGGTCCGCAATCATCAACTATGAGGCCGAAGTCATTGGCATTGAGCAGGGCTTCGAAGGCCTGATCTTTAACCGCAACCGCAAGCTCACTGTAGCTGGAACCAAGGACATATTGGCATTGGGGGGAACTATTCTAGGGACTACCAACAAAGGCGATCCTTTTGAATACCGCCAATTCGACCAGGACGGGCACGTGACAACGCAGGATTATTCTCAGCAAACTATCGAAAATTTTAAACGCCTTGATCTGGATTGTCTGTTCGTGGTGGGCGGGGATGGAACCCTGCAGATTGGTTACCGGCTTTTTCAAAAAGGATTGCCGGTGATCGGCATTCCCAAGACGATTGATAACGATCTGGTTGGTACGGACTACACGTTTGGTTATCAGACCGCTGTGCAGGTCGCCTGCGATGCTTTGGACAGGTTGCAAACTACCGGGGAAAGTCACCACCGGGTTATGATTTTGGAAGTTATGGGCCGAAGTGCCGGGTGGATTGCTCTGGAGGCCGGAATTTCAGGAGGAGCCCATGTCATTCTCATCCCTGAAATCCCTTACGACCTGGAAAAAGTCCTGGAAAAAATCAATTTGCGCGCGGAAGGAGGGAGCCCCTTCAGCGTGATGGTCGTCGCCGAAGGCGCCAAAGAGATTGGCAAGGAGGCGATTACCAGTGAAGCGGCCTCCACCCGTTTGCAGGGGGTTGCCCAGTTGGGGGGCGTGGGCAATTATATTGCCAAGCAGTTGAGCGACCGAATCGACCTGGAAGTGCGTTGCACGGTTTTGGGCCATACACAACGGGGCGGCACTCCACTGGCTTTTGACAGGATTCTTGGCACACGGTTGGGAACCCAGGCGGTTCAGGCCGCCGCAGAAGGGAAATTTGGCACCATGGTGGCCTTGAAATCTCAGGAGATTGTTCTGGTTCCTTTGGAATCCCTGGCTGGAATTGTCCGCAATATACCCAATGACTCCCAATTGATTCGTACCGCCGAGGCGATAGGAGTTTCCTTGGGGCGGTAGGGAAAAAGCGCAAAACGACCTGTCAGGCCTTATTTCGGTGGGTTTCGTATTGTCACCCAGCATTGAATATGCTAGTCTAAGCTACAATTTAGTCCCCCTCGGGGACTTCCCAAAAAAATATCTCTCACGTTTCCGGATCAAGCCAAGGGTGGCCCCTGTGGGTTCTCGGCGCGAGGCGATGGAGGCGGAGGTACAACCCACTCACTTTGAAGGAGTTTGCATGTCTGAAATCACTATGAAGCAATTGCTGGAGGCGGGTGTCCATTTTGGTCACCAGACCAATCGTTGGAATCCCAAAATGAAACCCTATATCTATGGGGCACGTAGCGGGATATATATTATTGATCTGCAGAAAACCCTGCTCCGTTTCCAGGAAGCCGAAAAGTGTGCCCGGGAATTGGCTCGGGCCGGTAAGAAGATCCTCTTTGTGGCGACCAAAAAACAAGCGCAGGAACTTGTTGCGGAAGAAGCTACCCGTTGCGGGATGTATTATATCAACCAAAGATGGCTTGGCGGTACGCTGACAAACTTTACCACCATCCGCAAGAGCATTGCCCGGTTGCATGAACTGGAAAAAATGGATGCGGAAAACCAGTTTGACTTGCTCCATAAAAAAGAAGCTTTAAGCATGAGAAGAGAAATTGAAAAACTGAATAAATTCTTCAGGGGCATCAAAGACATGAAGGATTTGCCGGACGCTCTTTTCATCGTCGATACCCGGAAAGAAAAAATTGCGCAGGCAGAAGGCAAAAAACTGGGTATCAAAATTATCGCTATGGTCGATACCAACTCCGACCCGGAAGGCGTGGACTTTCCTATCCCGGCAAACGACGACGCAATGCGCTCCATAAAACTGTTTACCCGGCGGATCGCTGATGTCTGTCTGGAAGGGCAGGAAATGAGCAGAGCCAGCCAAGTTAAAAAAACTGCGGACAAAAAACCCGCACCCAGTGATTCACAAGAGCCAGTTGCAGTTGCCAGTGACAATGGGGACGATGAAGGCTCTGTGCCTGCCTGAACTACTGAACAATTCTCCCTGGGATTTCCTGATCAGGCTAAGAATACCCGTTTTCAGGAAACAGGTATATCTCCAGGGCTTCAAAATAAAATTTTAATAAACTTTATTGATTAGGGAAATGGAATGGAAATAACTGCTACGATGGTTAAGGAGTTGCGCTCTCAGTCGGGCGCGGGAATCATGGAGTGCAAGTCAGCTCTTAAAGAAACCCAGGGCAATGTAGAAGAGGCGATTACGTTCCTCAGGAAAAAAGGGCTGGCCAAGGCAGATAAAAAGGCCGACCGCCAGACTGCGGAAGGAATCATCGGTTCCTACATCCATCAGGGCAGTAAGATTGGCGTCATGCTGGAGCTCAATTGCGAAACGGATTTTGTGGCCAACA
>PCTK01000152.1:4032-8637 GCA_002786505.1 Nitrospinae bacterium CG22_combo_CG10-13_8_21_14_all_47_10
TGGCCAGGGATATCGCCATGCATATTGCGGCGGCCAGGCCACGTTTTGCCACCCGCGAAGAGGTGACGGAAGATATCCTGGAAAAAGAACGGGAAATCTACGCTCATCAGGCCAAGGAGTCCGGAAAACCGGAAAACATCATTGAAAAAATGGTTTCCGGGAAAATGGAAAAATTCTACGAAGAAAACTGTGTGCTGGAGCAACCGTTCATTAAGGATACCAGTATAACGGTTGGCGAATTGATTAAACAGAAAATTGCCCTGCTGGGTGAAAATATCAATATTGGTCGATTTTCAAGATTTGAAATTAATGGGTGAGCCTATATTTAAAAGGATTTTGTTGAAGCTGGGCGGTGAAAGCCTGGCCGCTGAAGAGGGGGCATTTGGTCTGGATGAGGGTGCCCTGATAAATATTTCAGAAGAAATCCATGAGGCCAGAAATCTTGGCGTTCAGATTGCCATTGTCATCGGCGGCGGGAATATTCTCAGAGGGGCATCTCTAAGTTCCATAGGAATTGAGCGGACTACCGGCGACTATATGGGGATGCTTGCGACAGTGATCAATGCCTT
Source organism: Nitrospinae bacterium CG22_combo_CG10-13_8_21_14_all_47_10 (assembly GCA_002786505.1). GTDB lineage: Bacteria > Nitrospinota > Nitrospinia > Nitrospinales > VA-1 > LS-NOB. The sequence goes on from PCTK01000152.1 coordinate 4,602, forward strand.
GGCGTTGCAACATGCGTTAGAGCGTGTTGGAATTCCTACCCGTGTGCAGTCGGCCATTGAAATCAGGGCAGTGTCGGAAGCCTATGTGCGCCGACGCGCGATTCGCCATCTGGAAAAAGGACGTGTTGTCATATTCGCGGGCGGAACAGGCAACCCCTACTTCACCACTGATACCGCGGCCTCTCTAAGGGCTATGGAAATCAGTGCGGAGGTGATTTTTAAAGCTACCAAGGTGGATGGAGTCTACTCTGCCGACCCCAGAACCGATGAGACGGCAACGAAGTTTCAAGAGCTGTCTTATCTGGATGTCCTGCAGAAGGGTTTGAAGGTTATGGACTCGACTTCGGTCTCCCTTTGCATGGACAACAAATTGCCGATGATAATTTTTAACTTTCGCCATAAACACAGCATTAAACGGGTTCTGCTGGGTGAAAAACTCGGCACCACAGTGGGAGTCAAAAAATGATTGCAAACTTAATTCAGGACGCGCAAAAGAAAATGGGGGTTTCAATCGACCACTTGCACCATGAGTTGGGAAAATTGCGGACAGGTCGGGCCTCGGTTGCCCTGGTGGACGATCTCAAGGTGGACTATTACGGAACCCCGACCCTTCTTAGTCAGGTGGCGACTTTGGGGACCCCGGACAACCAGACTCTGACGATCCAGCCCTGGGAATCGTCGATTTTGAAGGACATCGAGAAAGCCATCCAGTCATCTGACATTGGCCTTACCCCCAATAATGATGGTAAGATGATTCGTCTCGCCATTCCACCGCTGACCAGTGAGCGTAGACTGCAACTCGTCAAGCTGGTAAAAAAATATTCTGAGGATTGCAAGGTGGCGATTCGCAATATAAGGCGGGATGTTAACGATAAGCTGAAAAAAGCAGAAAAAAATCATGAGATTTCGAAAGACGAAAGCCACAAAGCCGTGGACGATATCCAAAAAATGACTGACAAATTTGTCGCCGAAGTTGATAAAATCAGCCAGACTAAAGAAAAAGATATGATGGAGATATGAGTAATTTTTTGTGGTATCTTTTGTAGTATGTTTGCCCTAAAGCCCTTCTTCTTCTTACCGGTGGGTTTGGCCGATTAATCAGGAGCCGCCTCCTTGGTCAATACAGCGTTACAGGAAAAAATAGACCCCAGCCGTTTGCCCAGGCATGTCGCCATTATTATGGATGGCAATGGCCGCTGGGCGCAAAATCATTCCCTCCCCCGCATTGAAGGTCATTGGGCGGGTGTCAAGGTCGTGGACCGCATTGTCACCCTGAGCCGCAAACTCAAGCTGGAAGCTTTGACTCTCTACTCGTTCTCGGATGAGAACTGGAATCGCCCTTCCACGGAAATCAGCACACTCATGAAAATCCTGGATTTTTATTTGAAGAAGGAACTGAGGCGGATGAAAGATGAAAATATCCGCTTCAATACCATTGGGCATATTGAAGACTTGCCGGACACGATTCAAAAATTGATCCGTCACTCAAAAGAAGAAACCCGCAACAATACCGGAATGGTTCTTACTCTGGCACTTAGTTACGGCGGCAGGCAGGAAATCCTGGACGCCGTGAAAAATATTGCTGAACAGGTGCGTTTGGGGCAAATCAGGCCAGAAGAAATCGACTTATCCCTGTTTGAATCGTTTCTTTCCACACACCCTCTTCCCGATCCGGACCTGATTATCAGGACCAGCGGAGAAAGAAGGATCAGTAATTTCCTTTTGTACCAAAGTGCTTATACCGAACTGCACTACAACAATGTGTTGTGGCCGGACTTTTCGGACGACGATTTTCTGAACGCGATCATTGATTTCCAGGGCAGGGACCGGCGCTTCGGAATGACGCAAGAGCAAATTGTAAAAGCCTGACTTCTTAACATTGATCACCTCCATTTTTGAAACCACACCCTTGATCCTGAATACCGCCGTCAGGGTCCATCAAAATCTAACAGGAGTTCGTTCTTGAAACGTGTTATCAGTGGAGTTATTGCCATCCCTCTTGTTCTGGGAGTTGTGTTGTACGGCTCCCCCCTTCTGTTCTTCGGTTTTGTTACGGCGGTTGTTCTGGTTGCCAGCTACGAATACTTTTCCATGATTTCCAATATGGGCGTGGAGGGTTTCCCTGTCGAGGGTGGTATGTTGAGCTTCCTGCTTCTATTGGGTTTCTTTCTGGGCGGCCAAAATTTGCTTTTATTTGCGGTCCTGCTTCCGCTGGTTTTATTTGCGACCTGGTTTCTCAGGGGAAATAATGTGAAAGTGGCTTTGGACCCAATCGCCTACACGGTTCTGGGAATCTTTTATATTTCCGGGTTGGGTGGGTACTTCCTGTTGATCCGCAGTCTGGAAGGCGGGAACAAGATGATAATGTTCCTCATGCTTCTGATCTGGGCCGGTGATGCGACAGCTTATTATGTCGGCCGCAACCTTGGCAAACACAAACTCATACCGATGGTCAGTCCCAACAAGACGGTGGAGGGGGCTATAGGCAATGTACTGGGAACCCTGCTGGCCGCGTTTATCGCCAGATTTTGGTTCTTTGAAGAATTTTCCCTAACGCATTGTTTGATTGTGGCCTTTATATGCGGTATCATCGGTCAGTTTGGGGATTTTTCGGAATCTCTGATAAAAAGAAATTGCAGGGTGAAAGACTCTGGTGCGTTAATTCCGGGTCACGGCGGCTTTCTTGATCGTATTGACAGTCTTTTATTTGCCGGCCCTGCTTTCTATTGTTATTACCAATTGTTCCTGGGGACATAATCCCAGTTGTCAGGCGATACCCTCATGAAAAAAATATCTCTGTTGGGTTCAACAGGTTCCATCGGTGTCAACACCCTGGATGTTGTGGAGCGCAATCCTGAAAGTTTTCAGATTTGCGCCCTGTCCGCTGGAAGTAATGTGGAACTGTTTGCTCAGCAGATTCGAAAGTTCAAGCCTGCGCTTGCCACCCTGTTTGATTCTACCAAAATCACTGCGTTGAAAGCATTGGTTGCCGATTTGGATGTGGAAATTATTTCAGGCCCGGAAGGTGTGGTTTCTGTCGCTTCTTTTCCAGAAGCCGATTTGGTGGTCTCCGGAGTGGTGGGGAGTGCGGGACTACTCCCAGCCCTTGCCGCTCTCGGAGCCGGTAAAAATTTAGCCCTCGCCAATAAAGAAACACTCGTCATAGCTGGCGAACTGGTGCTGAAAGAAGCCGAACGCACCGGTACTAAAATCATCCCCATCGACAGTGAACATAGCGCTATTTTTCAGGCTTTGAATGGGGAGAAAACAGAGCGCATCAAAAAAATTATTTTGACCGCGTCTGGCGGGCCTTTCAGAACATTCAGCCTCAAGCAGATGGAAATCGTCACGGTCAAGCAGGCGCTCAATCACCCCAACTGGAGTATGGGAGCCAAAATCACCATCGACTCTTCCACCATGATGAATAAAGGCCTGGAATATATAGAAGCCAAATGGTTGTTCGGAATAGATACCAACGTCGAAGTGATCGTTCATGCGCAGAGCATCATTCATTCGATGATTGAGTTTGTCGACACTTCCATCATGGCGCAGTTGGGCATTCCGGATATGCGGGTTCCGATTGCTTACGCGCTCACTTATCCAGACAGGTTTGTAAGTGAACTGCCCTCCTTAGATTTGACGGCAATGGGCGACCTGACTTTTGAGGCCCCTGATTTGGAAAGGTTTCCATGCCTGCGGTTGGCGATGGATGCCATGGAAATAGGCCAGACCATGCCAGCAGTGCTCAACGCCGCCAATGAAATAGCGGTGCAGGCATTCCTCAATGAGCTGATCCCCTATAAAGATATCGCAGAAATCATACGCATGGCCATGCAAAATCACCGCCCGGTTCCCCTTAAAGAATTGGAAGATGTTCTGGAAGCCGACCGCTGGGCCCGTGAAGAGGCCAGAAAACTAATAACAGTTGCTCACTAACCGGGCACCCGGTGGGAATGTGGCAATGGCCCGTTAAGCCGAGAGAACTTTTGCTCGCCAGCGGAAGTTATTGCTCATTGAGTCCAGCGTCACGCTGGTT
>PCTK01000170.1 GCA_002786505.1 Nitrospinae bacterium CG22_combo_CG10-13_8_21_14_all_47_10
AGCTTCAATGGACCCCTCTTTTTCAAAGAGGGGCTGGGGTGATTTACAACCTCTCATGCAATATGCAGGCTAGTGCCATCATGCCCAGGCATTTTAATGATCCTGCAATATATGTAAGCTTTGGGAAACTCACGTGATATCTCTAAGTGCCTCCAATATGGCCAGTGTTGCTTTAGATCGATTTAAAGTATAAAAGTGAATTCCGGGAGCTTTGTTCTCCAGCAACTCCCGGCATTGCCCAATGGCGTGCTCGATACCAACCTGTCGAACCTTTTCATTATCCTCCTGAACCCCCTCAAATTTATTCAATAAAGACGGGGAAAAGCTTGCTCCGCACATTTTGGTAAATCGTTGTATCTGCTTTAGGTTTAGAATTGGCATGATGCCGGGAATCACAGGAACATTGATATTTTTCTTTTGTGCCCTGTCCAGAAAATCAAAGTAATACCTATTGTCAAAAAATAATTGAGTAACGAGAAAGTCCACTCCGCTGTCTACTTTACGTGCTAAATTTTCAATATCCTTATTCAGGTCCTTGCATTCAATATGTCCTTCAGGGTAACAAGCCGCTCCGATGCAAAATGAAAAATTGTTTTTGATAAAGCCCACGAGTTCATTGCCGAATTCAAAGCCCCCTTCGGGTTTTATAAATTTATCCTCTCCCTGGGGAGGGTCTCCTCTTAGCGCAAGAACATTTTCAATATTTTGAGCCTGGAGACTTTCAAGTACGGAACGGATTTCCTGCTGATCGTGCCCCACACAAGTCAGGTGAGCCATGCTTTCAATGCCAATATCATTTTTAATCTTTCCAACCAGATCGACGGTTTGGGCACGGGTACTTCCTCCCGCCCCATACGTCACAGAGACAAACCCCGGCGCAGAAGGCTTCAACTGGCCAATCGTTTCGAATAACGCCGTAAACCCTTCAGAATCTTTGGGAGGGAAGAACTCAAAAGAAAAAACAGGGGATGCTGAACTTAATTTCTCAATAATTTTCATCGCTTGATAATAACACAAGGCATAATTAAACTAATGAAAAACAACGAAAATACTGTCTAAATGATGTGTGAATAAAATAAAAAATTAAGGCTGGATATTTGATTTGTTAATTTCAGGCTGGCTCAGGAATGTACTCGTAGATACCGAATTTTTTGAGATAGGATAAAAAAGTCACCACGTTTACCAGTTCAACAGGTTCATCTTCAATTGAGTTAATCGCTTCACTGGTAAAATATCCTGTGGTGATCAAAATTCCGCGGGATGCCCCCTCTCCTTTCACTGTATCCAGAAAACCTTTAACCTTTATGGCGTTAACCATTTTTCCCGGCGGGTCAATAATGCAAAGGGCAATATAACTGCCGCCCACGACAGGGGTTTCGTCGTTCATGGCAAGTTCCAGTTCATGGTCGTCTGCCCAGACGGAATGAACATACTCAAGATTAAATTTTTCCAGAAATTCAACGCACTTGGATTTAAAAGCGTCTCTATCGGTCAGGTATTTGGGAACATCCGAGGGACTTTTAAAGTGAATTTGCTCTTGCGGAACGGGGGGAGAGGTTTTTTTCAATAAAAAAATCAGGATGATACCGATGAAAAACGCAACAAATATAATCCCGAAAATAGCCACTTATTTTATCATTTCATCCCAAATTTTTTCTTTTTTACCTTCTTTTATCAGACGATCATGCTTGATCATCTGTCGAACAGCAACCCAAAATACCCAAGCCACAAACAGCAACATCGTTCCGATTGGGATATTATCCGGTTTCGTCGCAATTAAAAGAAAGTTTTCGAGTCCTGAGTTTTCCATATAGTTCTACTCGTCGTTAACAGTTAATCATATTATATTTTGAATGGGTGTAGCAAGTCTATTCGTCGTCTTCTTCCTCTTCCTCGTCTTCAGCTTCCTCACCATCGCCCTCTGAACTACCTTCTTTTCCACTATTACTTTCACCCAAGGTCACATCAAAATCCAGTTCAGCGGTGCTGTAGGCTACAATCAGGTCCTTCAACGTATTCACCTGCTTATCAACATCACCCACCGTTTTGATCTCGCTATATTTGGTCGGTATTGTGTATTTATCGCCGTCCTTAACCCAATGCGAAGGCATCGGTGTCCATGGGATCAAAGACCGTGTATCTTTAAGCCACTTCGGTATCCAGTCCTGTCTGAGCCTTTGGCTCGCCAATGAAAATTCAATGCCTTTTTGCCCATCATCATGACACCGCCCACAGTCCATGTAACTGACCATTTCGGCGCCTTTTTGCGCAACTTTACTGTCTTTACTTTTATGGACACCGGCCTCATAACCGATGCTTGGTGACAGGGCCTCAAAATAGGCTGTCAGATCTCTGACTTCCTTGTCTGTGAAAAAGAAAGTCGGCATTTTTACATTGATCCATGTCCTGACAGGTGTCGGCTCTTTCAAGAAAGAAAATAACCATGAACTTTTGAGTCGCTCTCCGACATGATAATCGCCCATTTCCAGTGGCGGAGGATATTGGGCCTTTGCCGTAAGATATTTTTGTATATCCCCACCTTCCCCCTCAACATTATGGCAAGCCCGGCAATTGTATTTTGTGATTAAACGCCGACCCGTTTCAATTATTTTCTCTTTCTCTGAAAGAATCTTGCGATAATTCTCAGGGACATGTGATCCATTAAAACCTTTTAGTAGAACAGCCAGGGCTGTGATTTCTTCCGGTGCCAAGTGGAAATTGGGCATTTTGTCCAGTACCCGCTCGGTTCTGAATGAATTCGGTTTCTTCAGTTTTGTTTTAACCCATGATTCCCAAGTATGAGGAATATGTGAGTCGCCAAACTCAAGTTCGACTATCATTTTCCTGCCAAAAGCCGACAGCTCCGGCGCGATTCGACCTTCTTTCTCCATCCCCTTAATGTCATGGCAGGCAAAACAGCCTCTACGGCGAACAGTAACTTCTCCGTGTTTGATCAATTCGGGGTCTTTTAATTTCGCTTCCAGACCGGGGATCACTTCTTTGGTTCCAAACTGGATGAGATAGGAAGCTATATCAGAAGCCTGATCTTCATCCAACCGTAAATCAGGCATTTTACTTTTTTCGTTATAAGTATGAGGATGGCTGATCCAGGTCACCAACCAATCCGCATTGACTTTATTACCGATTCTGCTCAGATCCGGCCCGAAAACTTCTCCCTTGCCATTGAGTTCGTGGCATCCCTGGCATCCGACAGATTCAAACAATTTCTTGCCTTTGTCCGGATTGCCTGATTCATATTTGACTGGCAGTTTATAGTCTTTTTCTGATGCCGCCAAAAGATAAGCCGTGACCCCCATCAGATCCTTCTCGTCAAAGCCAAAATCCGGCATTCGAGTTTTAGGAAGATAGTCTTTGGGTTTCTTGATCCAGCGATATAGCCAGCTTGGATCAACTTTGCTGGCAATCCTGTTAAGCCTTGGTCCTACTTTGTCCTCATTGGCATAGCCATCAGCCAGATGGCACCCAGGGCATCCCAATTTGATAAAAAGCCTTTTGCCTTGGGATAAAACCGGCGCACCTTCCAGATCTACAACTTCAGCATGACAGTTCCTGCATGTGGCCTGTTGAAACTTGCCATGAAGTATGGGCTCGTTGACTTCGACCGTCTGATCGGTTTCGTGGTGAGACCCATGAGCATGCTCAGCCGGAGCGGTAACCGTGCCCTGCCCCAAGTGGCACCAAGTACAGCCTGTCACTTCTGGAGGATGCTTTTTAATCAGAATCTCAAGATTAGGATGGGTTTTTAACGGTTGCTCAAAATCTTTGTAATGTTCATCCTTATAGGAAATATGGCAAGTCATACACCGGTCTACCCGGTAAATGATTTCCTTAAAACTATTCTTGCCAAACCCGGGAATTACGGTTTGGAGGATTTCCGCTGGCCGCCAGAAAAAGGGAAACGGCTTATAATAATCCATGGTTAACTCATACTGGCTTCGTTCCAGAGTCAACTTTGCCAGATCTTTTTCCAACTTTAAGTAGCCGGATTTTAGCTCTAACAGCCTGTTTTCTGCTTCCTGCAATATGGCTTCTTTTTCTGCGATGACCGGATTGTAGGCTTCCACTTCCGCCTGGACGGATTTGAGGGTAGCTAACTCAACATCATAATTTTCCCCCTCATGCAGGGCCTTTTTGTACCAGTAATACGCTTCATCCACCCTGCTACCGGCAAATTTCTTCTGCTCTTTCTGCTCATCAACCGCCACTTGTTTGAGGCGGACCTCTTCGACCAGTTCCTGATAGGCAGACGAAGACTCCAACTCGCTTTCTTTTTGAACCAGACTTTCCCGTATCTGCTTTTCCGTGCTTTCAATTTCAGCGTTGACGGCTTTCCATTTTCCTTCCGCTACGGCGAACTGCTCTTTGAAAAACTGCTCCTGATAAGGCTTAAATCCCCGGCGCGCATACTCATCGTCCCAGAACGCCCAAAGCGTAACAAACAGTGTTATCGCGGAAACCAGAAAAAAGAGGAAACTGTACGAGGTATGCTCGTCAAACTCCCCTTCTTTAACCTCTTTTTTTTGCTCTTCTTCTGCCAATGTATTTTCCGATCTTGAAGTCGCTAGATATTAAACCAGGGAGTCACCCAAACATATTTGATGTTGAAACCCAGCCTGAGAACAATTTTAATAACAATACCAACCATAATCAGGAGAAGCTGGATCTTGATGAACATTCTCACAAATCCGACGCTCTTGAGTGCCTTGCGTTCCAGGAAGAAATAGACAGCAGTCCCTATGGCAAAGTACCCCATTATCACCACCCCCCCAAACAGCAAGGCCCCATTGTAGGTACGCACCCCGAACGCATAAGGCAAATCCACACTCGTCAAAGCCACAACCTTATGAGGGTCCCAATACTGCCAGGGCATGAAAAGGTTCCAGCCAGGACCACGGAGAAACACACCCATAATGATCAAAGCAATCCAGAGCACAAGGAAACCAAAACAGTAAATCCAGATAGCCGCTTTTCTTTCATGATAGGTGTAATACCCATTTCCTTTGGGGTTCACATCCAGATAGGGAATCAGCATCAGTCCAACGATAATAAGAACGGGGGCCACAACACCGGCGAACCAAGGGTCGAAATAAACCAGGATGTCCTGTAGTCCGAGGAAGTACCAGGGCGCTTTGGAAGGATTTGGGGTTTTTGTCGGATTCGCGGCCTCTTCCAATGGTGCATCAATAAGGATGGACCATACTGCGAGAGCCACAATAGTAACAATAGCGCAAAGAAACTCCAGTCGCACCAGATAGGGCCACACATGGAGCTTTTCTGGAACTCCATCCACTTTTTTCTTTGGTACAGCCGCCGCTTGAGCCATTTTTTCCTAATCCCCTTAAAATAAGACCTGCCCCTTAAAGCGGGCCAGAAATTCCACCATCCTTACGGATTCGCCAGAAGTGCACAATCATCAAGGCCCCGGCTATCAAAGGTATGAAAATGCAGTGCAACACGTAAAACCTTAAAAGAGCAGGCGGGCCAACAACACTACCCCCAATCAGCAAGGAACGAGCATCATACCTTGGAGTTGCCCCGACAAATTCCGCAAACGGACCCTCATTTCCCAGGAACGGGGTTGCCCGCGCCATGTTAGTACCAACGGTAACTGCCCACATTGCCAACTGGTCCCAAGGCAGGAGATAACCGGTAAAACTGAGGAGAAGGGTAAACGTAACCAGAAACACACCAATGACCCAGTTAAATTCTCTTGGCGGTTTATACGAACCGGTTAAAAAGACCCGAAACATATGCAACCATACAGTGATCACCATGGCGTGAGCCGCCCAACGATGCATATTCCTCATGAGCATGCCAAAAGGGACATCGTACTGCAGGTATTTCATGTCATAATAGGCATATTCACCGACCGGCCTGTAATAAAACATAAGGATTACCCCGGTCACAACGGTGGAAAGAAACAGAAGGAATGTAATGCCGCCCATGCACCAGGTGAATTTGATCCGCAGAGCATGTCGATGCATCTTCACAGGGTGAAGGTGCAACCAGACATTGCTGGCAATCTGCAGTACACGGTTTCTCGGTGTATCCGCGTAACCATGCCGAAAGGCAGATGTCCATACCTGCGACTCGGTAATTTCCTTAGCAATTTCACTGAAGATTTTGCCGCTTTTAATTTTATCCATCAATTCCGCAATATTCGGAATTTTTGGTGAATTACTTGCCAAAACTCAATCCTCCATAATTATGGAATTTACCACTTTTATTGAAACCCAACCTGGAAATCAGGCTATCAAACAAAAAGCTTCGCACCCGGTTTGCCCCACTCATCTTTCTCAAAAAGGAATTTCTTGCTTTTATCAACGATGATCTGCCCATCTGGGGCCAGAGCAATTTTCAACCGCTCCAAAGGCCGTGGTGCAGGGCCTTCAAAGTTCATCCCTTCTTTGGTAAAACCACTACCATGACAGGGGCACTTATATTTGTTTTCTGTTTTCAGCCAACGGGGAGTGCAACCCAAATGCGTGCATAACGCAAAAATCACGTAAATACCCTCATTATCCCGGACAATCCAGACACGCTGGTCCTTAACATACTTAGTGCTGACTTCACCTACCGTGTAGTCACTAGGATTTCCAGCCTTGAAAACCGGGGAGGGTTCAAAGAGAACACGCGGGAAAAGCAGTCGCGCAAAATACAGGGAGGATAGCCCAAGGGATCCTAAAAACCCGGCCCAACCCGCTAGCGAAAAAAATTCCCGACGCGACCAAATTGTATTTTGCGCCTCATCATTTTCTTTAGCATCCTTGGATGCAGACTTTTCTTTTGCCTCAGCCATAAGCTCAATAATACCTGAATTTAAAAGGAATCAGTGACTTTTAAAGACCCATTTACCAACCCAAAATGGACTGTCAAAGTGTTGGTTTTTAACATAATTAAAATATCGAGTCAAGGCAAGAAGTGACCGGCCCGAAACCTCCCTTTTTATAGGGACTTCAAGGCCCTGCTACAATTCCGGGCCGCCTCACACAAACCGCTAATTATTGTCCCCTCAGAACTGATGGTATTAACAAGATTATTCACCGTGACTCCCTTCTTAATCAATAGCAAGAGCAAGGGAATCCAATCAGCTACCTGCGATGAAATAATCTGTACTCCAACAACCAGACGCGACCTTTTATCTGCGACTATCTTATACCTTCCCACCCTTTTGGAAAAATATAAATTTTCGTTACCGTTAAAACCTTCCTCGAACACACCCTCAACCGGATGAAACCCTTGCTGAGGAGCCGTTTTCATAGAGCACCCCACATAAGCCACATCGGGTGCCAGACGGGCAATTTGTGGAACCCACTCCCGGTTCAATTGCCTTTTTCTTCCCATCGCATTTTCGCCCGCAACTTTACCTTCTTCCTGGGACAGGGTATCGCTGGTCAGTTCCCCCGTAATACTTCCCACCGCATAAACACCGGGTAAGCTGGTTAACATGGTGTCATCTACAAGAATTTCCTTCTGCTCACCCAGGCGAACTCCTAAATTTTTAGCAAGTCCATTTTCCTTCGCTCCCAACCTGTCCCCGGAAATGATTATTTGATTGACAGAAAACTTGACACCTCCCTCTAAAGTAATTTCAAGTTCTTTTCCATTTTTGTAAATCGAGATCAATTTTTTTCCCGGAAGAATTTTTATTTTCTTTTCCTTGAATTGGCTCTCAATGGCCCGGTTGAAGTCATCATCCATTTGCGGAAACAAGTCCTTCTGTTCATTACAAAGAAAAACTTTACATCCCCTGTTGTGAAGCCCAAATGCCGCTTCACAGGCAAAGGAACCACCGCCTACCACAAGAACTTTCTCAGGAAGGACAGTAAGCTGGGGAACCTCATCAATGGATATCACAACTCCATCCTCACGCGGCAAGGTAGTTGAAAACCTGGGTTCAGAACCATAAGCTAAAATCACCGACTTGCCTTTTAAGAGCAAATATTCGCCCTCGTCCTTTTGAACATTGATCTCTGTTGGGCTGGCAAGTTTTCCTTCTCCTTCCAGCACGACAACACCTGCAACATTCAGTTTTTCCATTACAGATTGAGAGTATCGTCCCGTTTTTAAGCTCAAGACCTTCCGATACTCTTCCCAACTCATCGGAGGTATGGTGCAGGTTTCCATAAGGAGCGCGTTTCTCCTTTGAAAACCCAACTGCCCCACCTGGTCTCTCTCAATCAGGCAGACGCTTCCGCCGAGTTCAGCGGCTCGGAGAGCGGCTGAAACTCCTGCCAAGCCTCCTCCCAATACCAACACATCAAATTCTTCCATGAAATAAGGCCCGCTAAAAGTAAAGGGATAGTATTAAATATCTATCAACTGCGGTGATTAACAATCAGTCTACATCAACCAGGTTTAGCAGGTTGCTGAAAAACTCCCCAAACCGTCATCCTTGAGGAGCCCCTTCAACTTTGCTCAGGGCAGGCTCCGACGACGAAGGATCTCGAAGTTCCTTATAAAACAAGAAGAGAGATTACCCGTTCCGGGCACGAAA
>PCTK01000196.1:0-1569 GCA_002786505.1 Nitrospinae bacterium CG22_combo_CG10-13_8_21_14_all_47_10
AACCCTACAAGGTCGTCTTCGCGAGCCGCCGTAAGCGGCGTGGCGATCCAGATTTTTCCTGGATTGCTTCACTACGTTCGCAATGACGACTTACGCAAAGGTCTCCCCGAGATAGGGGGGCTTGATATTTCTCCTGTTTTTTCTCCCTCGTCTACTTACACCCTCCAAGGTTGTTCTCCACAGCGTCTATTCCAAACCTAATAACAATCCTGGTTTAATTGCCAAATTCCTCTGCTTGGCAGATATGTAGTTGTATTAAATAAAACCTAAACTATCTATGTTTTTTTATGTGAAATTTTTGCGTTTGTTTTAGCTATGGGGATGCTTTCAGTATGGCTATATTATTGAAAAATAGTATCTTTATTGCGATAATCACTAACTTCCACTGTATAATATTTGAACATTTTTAAATTAAAATGCGCGACTATCCATCAAATCAAGGAGAGCACACTTTTCTCTCCTGAATAAATGCCCTCGAGGGAGAAAATGGGTGTGCCAAAGACGGTTGGTTTTGGTGTAAGAATTTCGGCTGTTTTTATATCGTCGATTCTCCTGGTTCCTTGTCTTGCTAAACAGGCTACGGCTGGAAATGGAACGACTGAAATTGCTGACACCAATACGATATTGGCGACAGACGCAAACGGACTTTTGGAGTCTAATGCCACCGCCGCAGTCGGCATTATTCTAGACAGCAGTGGTGGGTCAAGGATTACTTTGGGCGCAAACGGCACCGATTCACTTTCGATCACTTCAAACGATCCAAACGCAGATGTGACCTTGACCATTACTACGTCCGGGGCACCCAATGGGGTGACATTTGCCGATGATCTGGATACAGAAGGCAATGCGGGGAATTCCCTCACTATCAATATCACTAACGAAGGAAGTGTAATTTTCCAAGGTAACATCCAGTCGACAGTAGGAACTTCCGCCGCTGACATCAATATAGGCGATGGTAGCGCCAACCCAAATTTATTCATGACGGTGGATACGGCCAATAACGAAAACCTTTCCATAGAAGCTACGATTGACGCGGTCGATACAGGAGACACCGCTAACTTGATAGTCCAGAATACAGATGGCACTGCGGGGAATACTGTCACTTTTCAAAATGCGTTGGGTTCCAGTGTCGGTCTGAGTACCATAACACTCAACGCATCCACGGAAGTAACTTTCAATAGCACGGTAGCAGTGACCAATAACACGGGCATTTTTAGCTTAGGAACCACAAGAACCACCACGTTCAACGATGATGTGACGGTGAGCGGACAACTCAGGTTCACCGCTGATGGAACGATCTCAATGGCGGCAAACAAAAAGATAGTCGGCAATCTGGATGCGACGGCGGCAAATCTGGGTACGATAACCTTCGCGGCAACCACGGCAAACACAACTCTGGTCAGTGGGACGGTTGGTGCTACAAATGCTATCAAAGTTGTCAACGTTGCGCCTGGCACCGGCGTAACATCTACGTTTAGTGGGGCGTATGATGCACTCACCACGACACACTCCGGGGCAGGAACGGTTGCATTTGGTAGTACGGTCGGGGCTAACGCGGCATCCAATATC
>PCTK01000196.1:1618-8539 GCA_002786505.1 Nitrospinae bacterium CG22_combo_CG10-13_8_21_14_all_47_10
GCGGTGCATCCAATGTTGACAATACTTCAGGCACTGCCGGTTCTGGTACTCTGGTTCTGACGGGGACCGCTACAAATTTTACCGGCAACATTGGTGCTACCAAAAGCCTGGCCAGTGTGACCATCGACAGTACCGGTGGTACTTCTACCATTACGGGTTCGGTGAACGCAACGACGATAACTTTAAGCGGAACGGGAACAACGGCTTTCACCAACAATGATGTAACCGGAACGGTGAACTTCACGGCAGACGGAACATCAACCGTTACCGCCGATGAAAAAATCGTAGGTTCCGTAACCACTGGTACTACGAACACCGGTACCTTGACTTTCGCAACTTCCGCGGCAAACACAACGGTTGTTAGTTCTTCAGTGGGCGCAACCGGTGCATTGCTAAAACAAGTGACAGCAGGTGCGGCCTCGGGTATCACCGCTACGTTTGGGGGCGATGTTTTTGCCACAACTGTGACCGTTGCCAATTCCAATGCCGCTGGCACGGTGGCTTTTAACGGGAGTGTCAACGCCACGACTTTTAATTTTTCTGCTGATGGCATTGCGACTATAGCGGACACCAAAAACCTGACAGCGGCGGTAACCACGGGAACGGGGAATACCGGCACATTGACATTTCTCGGAACTTCCACCATGACCGGTGATATTGGCACTAATGCCAATGTCCTGAGCAGTGTCAATATCAATGGTAGTGGCAATACGGTTACCTTGACCGGCGACCTTCATGCAACCACAATCACCGTTGCAAACTTAGCGACTTTGAAATTCACCAAAGCGGCTACAACCGTCACCGGTTCCCTGACAACAGCCGGGACCTCGGGAACCATTAATGTGGGTACAGCAACTGTTACCGCCTCGGGCTCAGTCACGTTTGGCGCCAACTCTACCTTGGGAGTCACTATTGGAGATACCAATGGCCAGTTGGATGCATCAGCTACCGGGGCCACGTTATCCGCGGGAACTACCATTGTTCCGACTGTCAGCGGCACCCTGACCTCGGGGACGGCTATCGTCATACTTAAAGATAATGATGGCAATATAGGGACTGCTGTGGGAAATATTGTTATCACTGACAACAACTCACTATATAATTTTACCCTGGCCCTGAACGGCAATAACCTGGAACTCACTCCCACAGCGGTTGCGACAAACCTTAGTAGTAATGCAACGGCTGTTAATAGTGTTGTCGATGCGGCCTTTGCCAGCGACAGCACCTTGTCGGCGGCTTTGAATGGATTGTCGGGTTCTTCGGGGCAGGAGGCCGCCTTGGAATCGTTGGCTCCAGTTGTTAACGGTGGACCCATAGCTGGTACCGTTTTGGCAGGAGGAGCGGCCCTGAATACGGTGTCCTATCGTATTGCCAGCCTGCGAACAGGAATTTCGGCAGGTCAAGGCCTCTCGTCCGGCGATGAAGTGGATGAGGGAAAAAACTTTTGGCTCCAGGGATTTGGAACCTATGCAGACCAGAACGAGCGTGAGGGAATTCAGGGTTTTGATTCTGTCACCGGGGGATTTTCTCTTGGCGCGGACAAGCAGATCCGCAATGTTTTCCTCGTGGGCGTGGCAGGCAGTTATTCCCACACAGATGTGAATACAAGTCTTTCGGAAAACAGGACAAGCGTCAATAGTTACCAGGGAACGGTTTATGGATCGTACGACTTTGGCAAAAATCACATCGACGCCCAGTTTGGGCTTGCTTATAACGATTATGAGGGTGAACGTTTCATTTCCGTAGGTACCGTCCATAGAATTGCCGATGCAGGCTATGATGGCTATCAGACTCTTACCCGGTTAGAGTTTGGCCGCGATTTTTTTCTCGCCAACAAGTTGGCGCTGACTCCTGGCATGGGCCTGTCCTGGACACATATTGAGATTGACAACTACACGGAAACGGGTGCGGGAACATCTAATCTCATTGTGGACAGCCAGGATTACGATGTCCTTAATCTTTATTTTCGCGGTGAACTTCACCGCACCTGGGATATTTCCAAAGGAAGCCTGACACCAGAAATCCACCTCGGATATAACTACGAGGCAATTGATGATAAAATTCAAACCGTCTCGGCTTTTACGGGTGGGGGCAATACTTTTCAGGTAACCGGGTTTGACCCTGCAAATCATAGCGCAATCGGAGGGGCAGGCCTGACTTATTCGGGCAATAACTTTGACTTCATAGCTACTTATAATTTTGAAGCTAAGGAAGATTTTGTCAGTCATTCTGCCCTGCTTAAAGGTAGCTGGAAGTTCTAAAGATTTTTAACCTGGAATGTCCGGGGAGCGGAAAAAGAGGATGGTCATACATGGATTAAAAGGTTGGCCCGGTTTTTTGGCAAGCCTGACTCTGCTTGCCCTGATAACCCAGAGTTGCGCAAGTCACGATCCTGAAGCCACGGCTGAAAAAATCTCCGATATGGCAACATTGACGGCCGCTGAGATCAAGGGAGGAAAATTTGTCCTGCGCGTTTACTATCGTTTTGATAGTCCCGCTTCACGTCTGCGTATTTATCTGGAAGGGGATGGGAACGCATGGCTCAGCCGTACGCAAGCCTCGCGCAATCCGTCTCCCAAAAATCCCGTAGGTTTGCAGTTGGCGGCGCTAGAGCATCGGGGCAACGTTATGTACATAGCTCGTCCGTGCCAGTACGTTTCATTCGAAAAAAATCCGCAATGTGAATACCCTTATTGGACCGGTAAACGCTTTGCCCCCGAGATCATTGACAGTGTAATGGCAGTGATTGACCTGGGAAAGAAAAAAGCAGGCGCGGGAGAACTTGAACTCGTCGGGTTTTCGGGGGGTGGTGCGGTAGCCATATTGGTGGCGGCTCGCCGGTCAGATGTTAGCGGAATTCGTACGGTGGCAGGAAATCTGGACCACAAGGTCTGGGCCAAGCATCACCATGTTGATCCTTTGACCGGATCGCTTAATGCCGCAGATGTGGCGGAAAAAGTCGCAAATATTCCTCAGGTTCACTACATCGGTAGCAGGGATGAAAATATGGGCCGTTACGTTGCTGAAAGCTTTCGTTCCCAGGCAGGCCGGAAAAACTGTATCAGAATACAAACGGTGACCGGTGCCAAACACTCTGAAGGATGGGAACAAGTCTGGCCCGATCTGATTGCCGCCACCATTCCAGATTGCTCATAGCCCCACGTCTAATTGAAGGTTTCAATAGAAACGCCGGGAACGGGTTTGGGTTTCTCTGGTTCGCCGTTGTCCGCAGGGAAATTGAACGATTCGCCCAGTCCGTGCTTCAGTTTGATATTCTGATATTTATATTTGGCGCGAGAAAGATAGGACTTTAATCCGGCAATGCGGGTCTTGTCGGCAGGGTGGGTGGAGGCCCACTCGGGGGGGTCTTTATCTCCCTTGGCCTGACTGAACCTCTGCCAGAATCGGATCGCTTCTTCCGGATCGTATCCAGCCTTCGCCATATAGACCAGGCCGATCTGGTCGGCTTCTTCTTCATCGGCCCGACTGAAAGGCAGGGTGATGCCATACAATACTCCGAGCCCCAAAGCGCTCATGATAATATTCCGTTGGGTATTGTTCCTGAGGCTGAGGCTGGCACCCATCATGGCTCCGGTCAAGAGAAGTTGTTGCGACATTCTCTGGGCTCCGTGCCGGGCAATCACATGCGAAATTTCGTGACTCAATACGGTAGCCAGTCCCGCTTCGTTTTGACATATCTGTAGCATGCCGGTATAAACTGCAACTTTGCCGCCTGGCAGGGCAAAGGCGTTTTTTTCTTTCGACTCGATCAACCTGAACTCCCAGTCCAGTTTGGGCATGTCGCTCACCTCTGCGATTCGTTGCCCCACACGCAGAAGCACTTGGGTTAAATGGGTGTTTTCTGAATCCTTTTGGTCTTTAAGGGTCTGCTGATAAGCTTGCTTACCCAATGCAATTTCTTGTGAGAGTGGAATGAGAATCAGGGCTTGCCGGTCAGATACCGGTGTGGTGGCACAGGCGGTCAAAAGAAAAATCACAAAAATGATTTTTAATGTTTTCGGCATACGTCAATTATAGAAGGCCGGGATAGGGATTACAAGAGCCCACTCCCATGGGAGGTGGTGACACATCAAACTTCGGAGGTAAATTAATAAAAGCTCCCTGAGCCGGAAATAAAGATTGCTTCAGCGCAGGCTCTCACTTGCGTCCATAATGCGAATGCCTTATGCTTTGCTCATGGAACGGAATTTGTGGGACTATGAAATCAAGGCTCGCGACAAGGGCTATGGATTTGTTGCCGGAGTGGATGAAGCCGGGCGTGGCCCTTTAGCGGGGCCCGTGGTAGCCGCGGCTGTGGTTTTAACTCCTTCTGCTGTTCTTGAAGGTTTGGACGATTCCAAAAAACTTTCTCCGGCAAAACGTGAGGAATTATTTCCGAAAATACAGGCAATGGCTCATGGTGTAGCCGTGGTCAACCCGGAAGTGATTGACGAAATAAACATTCTCCAGGCGGCACGGCTGGCGATGAAACAGGCGGTGGAAAAAATATTGTCCACCCCCGACCTTCTGCTCATTGATGGCAACCAGAAAATAGACTCACCCATTAAACAGTGGGTAATTGTGAAAGGGGACGCGAAAAGTTTTTCTATAGCCGCCGCATCAATCCTGGCTAAGGTGACCCGCGACCGCATTATGGAAGATTATCACCACTTGTACCCGCAATATGAATTTGCCCGCCATAAAGGGTATGGTACCCAATTGCATCGTGAATTGATCGCTGAGCATGGCCCGTGCCCCATTCACCGCCGAACTTTCAGAGGCGTTACGGAATACATCAATCGTTAAGTTTATGCTTTCTTTATCAAATAAAAAATGGTGTCTGGCCGCCCCCCCCGCAGAAACCGTATCTCTATTGGAGGGCGGCCTGCAACTGCCAACCGCAGTGGCAACGCTTCTCGTCAATCGCGGGGCGATGTCGGAGGAGGCGGCGAAGGATTTTATAGAAGCGGATTTGTCCCGTCTGCACGATCCGTTTTTGATGAATGGCATGCGCGAGGCCGTGGATAGAGTGATCCGGGCATTGGAACAAAAAGAGGCCATCACTGTTTTCTGTGATTACGATGTTGACGGGGTGACCTCTGCCGCTTTTCTCACACATTTTTTTCGCGACCTGAATTGCGCGGTTAGGGCCTATTTGCCGGAGCGTCAATCGGAAGGTTATGGGCTCAATTCCGAGGCGGTTCGAAAAATACGGGAGAGCGGCGCACGGTTGATGATCACGGCGGATTGCGGTATCACAGGGGTGAAAGAAGTGGCGCTGGCCAATGAAATCGGGTTGGATGTTATTGTTACAGATCATCATCAGGTGGGGGAGGAAGGCTTGCCCCCGGCAATCGCTGTGCTCAACCCGCATCGGGCGGACTGCGATTACCCTTACCGGTTTTTAAGCGGAGTCGGGCTGGCATTCAAACTGGCCATCGCAGTGCGCAATGGGTTGTATTCGGCAGGCTGGCCGAAGGAACGCCTGCCCAATTTAAAACGGCACCTGGATTTGTTTGCCCTTGGCACCATTGCCGATGTCGCTCCGCTAACCGGTGAAAATCATATTTTGACTTTGCATGGACTCAAAATGTTGTCCATCACCGCCAAACCCGGACTGGTTGCCTTGAAGGAAACGGCCTCCATTGTGGGCAATGTTGATGCGCGCTCAGTCGGGTTTGGCCTCGGCCCCAGACTCAACGCCGCTGGAAGATTGGGTAAAGCCGATAGTGGACTTCATTTGCTGATATCCAAAGACCTGAAAGAAGCAAAAGCTTTGGCACAGGAACTGGAAGTTACCAATACGGAACGAAAGGAAATTCAGGAAGAAACCGTCGCGGAGGCGGAGTCGCTTTTCCGTGATCAGGTTGATATTCGACAGGACAGGGTGATTGTGCTGGCATCAGAAATTTTTCATCCCGGAGTGATCGGCATTGCCGCTTCCCGACTGGTTGATAAATATCAGCGGCCAACTGTCCTCATCGCCCTGCAGGACGGGAAGGGAAAAGGGTCTGGACGAAGTATCCCCAAATTTAACCTGTTCCGGGCATTCACCGATTGTGGCAACCATCTTGTTCAATTTGGCGGCCATGCTTATGCCGCAGGACTTACTATTAAGGAAGATCAAGTCGTAGCGTTCCGCGATGCCATGAATGAGGTGGGGCATAAGTATTTAAGCGACGAAGACCTGATACCCGAAGTGCGGATAGATACCCAACTGGACATTGAGGAGATCAACCTTTCCCTTTACCGGAAGATGGTGTTGCTGGAACCATTTGGCGCTGAAAATCCGGTTCCCTGTTTTTTGTCGCAGGGTGTGAAACTTCAGGAAGTAAAACTAATCGGCAAGGAAAAAACACATGTCCGCTTTCGTGCAAGCCAGGGCCAAGGCCGGATAGAAGGTGTTGGCTTTGGTTTTGCCGATGTGTTTGAATCGGCCGATGTGGCCACGGAACTTTTTGATATTGCCTATGAACTCAATCTCAATACCTGGAATGGCAGGGAAAAACTGGAAATCAAACTGGTTGATTTGCGTTTGGCAGGTGATTTTGCCCCTTAGGTTGGTAATTTCTTTCTGCTTTATAACGAGCTGGTTGCCGGAAAATATAAAGAAAGCTTGGGCCAATAGCGATGTTATTTTAAAGCAAAGTTACAGGGAACTTCCCAAGTTGATTTCTGTTTGTGAAAGGTGCGCCAAATTTGAAAAAGGTTGGGTGCGGAAAAAGAAAATTGCGTTAATCGAATCCACGAACTCTGGATGGGATGATTTAAGTTGTAACTGGTTTGCGGAGAGAGATTCTTCGTCACCCAAAGAAACGGGCTCCTCAGAATGACAAAATAGAGTTTTTTGAATGTCATTCTGAACGATGGGTGTCATTCTGAACGAAGTGAAGAATCTCTGCTGTTGAGGTATTTCATTTG
>PCTK01000211.1:0-3751 GCA_002786505.1 Nitrospinae bacterium CG22_combo_CG10-13_8_21_14_all_47_10
GTTCATTCGAATCTACCTAAAAGTGCTAGAATACCTTAAATAAAAACTAAGAGGTTTAAAAGATTGCTTCGCCGTCCCGAAAAGCTACTTGAACTTAAAACACCTATGAGTTTTTTTTGTGAGTTGAATCCGCCGTGTATTGCAGGAGCAATTGTCGCATTTTCTCAGCATTGAGGTTTTGTTGTGGTTTTAGTTGCTCCAGTATTTTCTCAACCTTTGTCCACTCGCAAAAACTCTCCTGAGCCGCCAAAATCATGGGGTGTTCGGTGCTGGTGATATTGTCGCCGATAAAGAGTTCTTCGTGAATTTTTTCGCCCTTCTGCAAGCCCGTGTATTGAATTTCAATGCATGACTCCCCTTTAATGTTCTCGTCAGTTTTTAGCATATGACCTGATAGATAAACCAGTTGCTTTGCCAGGGAAAGGATTGAGACAGGGTCACCCATATTAAGTGCAAAAATACTACAATTCTTACCGAAGTTGATAGAGCTCGCTTGTAATACCAGTTGGCTGGCTTCCGAGATGGTCATGAAATATCGAGTGACTTCCGGATGGGTGATGGTGATGGGGCCGCCACAGGCAATCTGTTTTTGAAACAATGGAATTACAGAACCGGAGGAACCTAACACATTGCCAAATCGTACTATGACCATATGTGTGGTTTTTTTTCTATCAATGTGTTCTGATTTGCTTTTTTGAGCGAGACCCTGGATTATCAGTTCTGCTATGCGTTTGGTTGCTCCCATTACGCTGGTTGGGCGAACAGCCTTGTCTGTGGAAATGAGAATAAAGTTTTCTATTTGCAGGTCGAGGGCGGCTCGTGCAACGTTATAAGTGCCAAATATATTATTCAGCACCCCTTCCTCAATATTGTTTTCAATGAGGGCTACATGTTTGTAGGCAGCGGCATGGTAGATGGTGTTAATTTCAAAGTTTTTGATGGTATCTTCTACGCGCTGTTTATTGGTGATGGAACCCAGCAGGGGAATGATCTTAACTTTACAGTCTGTGCTTATGCATTGGTTGACTAATTCAGTGTTGATTTTATAGAGATTGAGTTCTGAGTGTTCGAATAAAACGATCAGAACGGGTTTTAGTGTCAGAATTTGGCGGCAGAGTTCAGATCCTATCGACCCGCCCGCGCCGGTTACTAGTATCTTTTTATTGCTGATGCAGGCGGCAAGCAGTTTCTGATTTGGTGCGACCTCTTTACGCGCCAGCAAATCGCTGATGTCTACATCCCTCAAATCATCTCTTGTCACGGCTCTCGACGTAATATCAGCGAGTGAAGGTATAGTTCTGACCGTGACTCTTTTAGTTTCAAGATATTTTAATAATTCCTTACGTTCCTCGTCGCTTGTATTTTGGGTTGCCAGTAAAACCTCTAAAGGGTTTATCTTGGCGCGAATTTTTTCAATTTCTGTGCGATCACCCAGGACTTCTAGGTTTTGGACATAATGATTATGTAGTGAGCGATCATCATCAATGAAACCCAGTAGTCGAATATCTTTGTTGTGCGATAACGATGTTGCTAACTCCAGACCGGCCCTACCGGCACCGTATATCAATACATTTTTTTGCGGGCGAAGAAAATTTTTGGAAGAACTTCTTGATGATAATAGCCACCGAACCGCTTGCCGACTGCTCCCCACGGTCAGTAACAAGGTCATCCAAAAAAGTATAGGGACAGAACGAGGAAACCAAAGTTTCTCGACACCAATATATAGCGGGAGTAAAGTGATCGCGATTACCAGCCAGATTAAAACCAGCATTGTGATGGCCTGAACGATTGCAAGCATAGCCCTATGTCCTATATAGCGTATGACAGCTCTATATAAGCCAAACTTGATAAAAACAGGCAGAGCTAGAATCGGCCCTAATACAAACAGCCAGAGCTGGCTTTCACTTGGCCAGAACCATTCACTTAGGCGCAAGGCAAATGCCAGCCACAATGAGAGGATCACCAGGAAAATATCCGTCACGATCATCAAAGCCTGTTTTTTTCTGCGAGAAATATCGAAGATGGACATTTGGATTTTGGCTAAACCTTTTGTTTTGATTTGTCGGAGGTTTTATTTGGCCGGATTTTGGTTTTCTGCTGAAATGACTTCCTCAGCATAACATCGGTACCTCTGCCTCGGTTATGCCTTAATGATTTTGTCGGATTTAATATTGCCGCAGGCATTCCGGGTATCCACCACCAAGTTTGATCGTTTCACAATAGTGTCATAATCGTAAACCGAATGGTCGGTTAATATGACTGTCAGGTCATAGGTGTTGAGTTTGTCCAAGGGGACACTTTGCTTGCCAATAAATTGTTTATATTCTCTGCGGGGTTTTATTACGGGGATATAAGGGTCATTATAGTCCACTTCAGCGCCCTGTTCCTCCAGCATTTCCATAATTTCAAAAGTAACTGACTCTCGATCATCATCTACATTTTTCTTATAAGCCAACCCCAACAACAGAACGCGACTACCTACCACTTTTTTTCCGACCTGGTTAAGCGCGAATAATATTTTTTGCATAACATAGTGGGGCATGGAAATATTCACTTCCCCGGCCAGCTCAATGAAACGAGTGGCCACTCCAAATTGTTTTGCTTTCCAGGTGAGGTAAAAAGGATCTATTGGAATACAGTGGCCTCCCAATCCTGGTCCAGGATAAAATGGCATAAAACCAAAAGGCTTCGTGCTTGAAGCTTCGATTATTTCCCAGACATCAATTCCCATTTTATCAAAGACGATTTTAAGTTCGTTGACAAGGGCAATATTTACGGCTCTGAAAATGTTTTCCATTAATTTTGTTGCCTCGGCGGCTTTTGTGCCTGAAACCGGAACGGTTTTTTGAATTATGGATGAATAAAGGGCATTTGTTATCTCCAAACCTGCGGGCGAGTCAGATCCGATAACTTTTGGAATTGTGGCTGTAGTGAAATCCTTGTTATTAGGGTCTTCCCGTTCCGGCGAGTAAGCGAGATAGAAATCGTGATCGGCTTTAAGGCCACTTCCCGCCTCTAGTTCTGGTGCAAGCACTTCCTGGGTAGTCCCCGGATATGTGGTGGATTCCAGAACGATCAGTTGTCCTTTTGTAATATGAGGAGCTATGGCCCGTGCTGTAGAGAGAATATAACTCATATCCGGATCGCGATTTTTCTCTAAGGGGGTAGGAACACATATCAAAACACAGTCTAGTTCTTTCACTAAGGCGAAGTCGGTGGTGCCCCGGAATTTTCCACCCTTTGTCAGAAGGCAGACACTTTCATCCGGGATATGTCTTATATAGCTCTGCCCTTGGGATAGCAGGTCAATTTTTTTCTGATCGATATCCAGTCCTGTAACGGAAAATCCTGCCTTGCAGAATTCGATTACCAAGGGAAGTCCGACATATCCCAGCCCGATCACTCCGATAGTAGCTTGTTTATTTTTTATTTTATCCAATAACACAGGTGATCACTTTGAATTTTGTTGTTAGGGTTTTGGGAGCGGCGGGATAACTCAGGGTTAAAAACAAGTTCCCACGCATATCCGTATTATACAACTCGGGTCAGCGAGTGGGCAAGCTCACTTTATAGTAATCGACATACCATTCGATGAAGCTTTGAATCCCTGCCTTAATATTCCATTTTGGTGTGTAATCAAAATCTCTCATTAGGTCTTCGACATCTGCATGTGATTTGTGAAAATCCCCGTCCTGCATGGGCATCAGGTTTAGCTTGGCTTCCATCCGGAGATTTTTTTCGATTTCACGAA
>PCTK01000211.1:3780-8027 GCA_002786505.1 Nitrospinae bacterium CG22_combo_CG10-13_8_21_14_all_47_10
GAACCTATATTGTAAACCCTGTAAGGCGCGGAGGAAGAAGCGGGGTCAGGAGTATTTCCAAACCATTCAGGGTTCGACACTGGAGCCTTCTTTATAATCCGGCTCACGCCCTCTACAATATCATCAATATATGTAAAGTCCCTCACCATGTCACCCTTGTTGTATACGTCTATGGGTTGTGAAGCCAGGATGGCCTTGGTGAATAGAAATAAGGCCATATCTGGGCGACCCCAAGGGCCATAAACCGTAAAAAACCGAAGACCCGTGGTTGGCAAACCATAAAGATGTGAGTAGGAATGTGCCATGAGCTCATTGGCTATTTTGGTGGCTCCATAAAGCGAGACAGGGTGACTGACACTGTCATGAACGGAAAATGGGTATTTGGTATTGAGTCCATAAGCCGAACTGGTCGATGCGTAGACCAAATGCTCCACTGCATTATGACGGCAAGCTTCAAGTATATTAAATGTTCCCACGATATTGCTCTGTATATAAACTTCAGGGTGTTGGATAGAATACCGGACACCAGCTTGCGCGGCAAGGTGAATAACCCGTTGAGGTTTCTCTTTTTTGAATAAATGGTCTACGGCCGCTTTGTCTTCCAGATTATTCTCGTAAAATGAAAAAAGGTCGTATTCTTTAAGGATTTTTAGACGATCTCTTTTTAATTTGACATCATAGTAGTCATTGATGTTATCCAGGCCAATGACTTCATAGCCATCTTCCAGTAATCGTCTGGAGGTGTGAAAGCCGATAAAACCAGCCGATCCGGTTACTAAAATTTTCATAATAAAAGCATCTTGGTGTCTTCAGGGGGTAGAAATTGATCTTCAGATCAAGTTATTTGATCAGTCAGGTATGAGGACCAGCCTTGCCAAAAAGGCCATAGTTAAAGATTCTTAAATGATCATATTTTTAATTTGACCAAGAATCAAGCGTAATTAACCCTCGCATTGGTTTTCTCGTGAAGGTAAAATACTAGGAAAGAGTGACCGCATGGTTGCTTTGGTAGCAAAGCTCAATCAAACCTGTTTTTTCAGGCAACCTTCTTGTCAGCCAGCTGTCCCACCGTGATAAAAAATACCCTCTATATTTTTGCAGGAAGAGCCTCCAACGCGTTCTTTCTTTTCTTGTTGACCCTGGTGGTTTCCCGCCAGTTGGGGCCGGCGTTATTTGGAGTGTTTTCCTTTCTTACCGCAGTGGTGGTGGCTACCAGTGGTTTTTCCAACCTTGGCCTTGACATATGGATGGTTCGTGAAGTGACCAAATCCCCTTCAAAAGGGAAGCAGTATCTTTCGAATATTCTCGGGTTGAAAATTGGGACATCTCTAATCACAGCTATACTTGTTTTTCTAGTATTTCAGGCGACAGATTTGCCTCAGAGTACTTTGAACTTGCTTTGGGTTATGTTGATTTCAATTTTTTTTAATTCGGTCTCTCAAACGCTCTGGCATTACGGCAATTGCTTCAAGCAATTTATTTATCATTCGTCCTTGTGGGCGGCTTCCAATATAATTAAAGCCGGGTTAGGAATTGTGCTGGTATTAATTTTTCATGAGCTTGAGCCCTTGGTCTGGGGAATTGTTGCCTCAGAAGCAATAGCCCTGGTTTTGTCTTTTTATGTTGTCCACCCTCGATTTGGTCCGTTTGCTCCGGAATTTCATTTTCTGGTCTGGAAGAATTTTATAGCTCGCTCTGCTCCCATAGCATTGGGAATGATTTTCAGCATTCTGTATTTCCGGGTAGACATCATAATGTTGCAATTGATGACTGAAGAAAAGGCGGTTGGTTTCTATAGTGCCGCCTACAAATTATTTGAAGTGGCGGTTGTTTTGCCACAGAGTTTCATGTTGGTATTATTTCCAACGCTTGTTGAAGAATATCACTCTGACAGGTCGCAATTTAAAAACAGGTTTAAAAAGGCTCTTGCAATATATTCTCTAATTGGAGGAGGTATTGCTTTGGTGCTATGGGGGCTTTCTCGCGAAATTATTACGCTTATTTATGGCGACCAGTTTTTCCCTTCCATCGCTGTACTCAATATTTTATCGTGGGCGATCTTCCTGTTTTTCATAAACTTTTTATTATCAAATATTCTCATAACATCAGGGCGGGAAAGGATCAATACTTGGAATTTAGTGGGAGCTACAGTTTTGAATATAGTTCTCAATCTTATCTGGATTCCCTCGTACGGGACTATAGGAGCGGCCTGGGCTACCCTGTTATGTGAGGCGGTAATTATTGCGGCACTCAGCCTTCAAATCCAAAAATCATTTGAATAAATGAATTTATATTGACTTGCATCCTCTGGGGTGAGTCTTTACTTTATTAAGGTTAGGTGAGATTGTAAGTATTGTTCATAACTTAAGAAGTAAATTTGGAGTTCCAAGTATATGAGGAAGAACTTTTTACTGAGAATCTTTCTGGTCCTTGTGGTCATTTCTATAATGGGGGTGATTTTTTCTGAGCCTTTGTTGAATAGCGTTTCCCGAGTTCTAGTTTATGAAGATCCTCTTGAAAAAGCCGAGGCCATAGTTGTTTTGGCGGGTGGAAAGGGCAACAGAATCGAAGCCGCGGCAAGACTTTACCAGAAAGGTTTTGGCGAGAAGTTGTTTTTCAGCGGGTTTCGCCTTTACCCCGAGACCTACACAAGTGAATTGATGAAAAAATATGCCATAAAGCTTGGGGTGCCTGAAGATAAAATTATTTCATCAATTCCTGACGTGGAAGTCAGTACCCGGGGTGAAAGCATTGCAAATCTGAAGCTTCTCCATAAGAACCATATAAAAAATTTCATTCTTGTGACGTCCGCTTTTCACACGCGGCGTGCTAAATTGATCTATAAAAATTCGATTTCATTATTAGGATATGATGTTAATTTTTTAGTCTACCCTGCACCGGATCCTTTTGTGCCCATAGAGGGCTGGTGGAAGCTCCGGACCGGTCAAAAGGGCATATTTTTTGAGTATGTTAAATCGATTGCTTATTATTTCAATTTGTAATAAACCTTCTTGCCAGCCGGTAATTTTTTTTCAAAGGTTTTCACTGTTTCAAAGTTTTCGCCCGCCTGTCTACTGTTTTATGAGTTTCTTGACAACTTTTGGGCGGAAAGTTAGTATCCCCAAATAGATGTGACAGTTTTCACGGTCTCATATTCATTCATTGGGAGCAATAGTGCGCGAAAAAATTCTAGAACTGGTTCGAACCAACCCCGACCTTCCTCCTTTGCCGGAAATCCTGCTTGGTTTACAAAAATTGATGGATGATCCTGATTGTGAAGTTGAGGATGTCTACCGTTTAATAAAGACAGATCCCGTCATGTCAGGGCGGCTTATCACTTTGGCCAACAGTGCTTTGTTTGGTTCGGGTCGTGACAAAACTCGAAATCTCGAAAATGCAATCGTGCGGTTGGGGATGAAGCAGGTATTGGACCTGGTCTATGCTCTTGAGTTGCCAAAGACATTTAATAAGAGAAAAGCTTTCGATCAGGTTGAATTCTGGAAACATTCTTTGGCGGTGGCTTTTATTACAAGATCTTTGGCTAGAAAAGCTCTTTCTGATATTGATGATATAGAGTCAAGTTTTCTAGCTGGTTTGATGCACGATGTGGGGATTCTGGTTTTGGACAATGTTATTCCCCAGGAATACTTCAATTTTCTCACTTTGAAGGATTTGAGCTCCTCAGACAAGCCCTTGTATTTGCTGGAAGTAGCGGAATTTGAAATTGCCCACCCTGAGGTGGGTGCCGAATTCATGAGAAAATGGTGGTCCTTGTCCCCAAAAGTGGTTTCTGCGGCCTTGGCCCACCATGACAAGGGACCCGTTAAAGGGGAACCTTTAACCCTGAGTCAGCTCGTCAGTATGGCGAATCGTATTGCTAATAGGAATGAAATCACACATCCTGTTAGCACTGCTTTTGAAGACCCTCCCGAAGAGGGGTATCTGGATGTCTTGCAAGTCAGTCAAGAGGAATTGGATGTCGTGATTGATACCACTGTAATGGGACTGATGGCGGCAGAAACCTTATTGCGCTCTTGATTTGGATGCCCGGAGAACCAGATGGACAGGAGAATTGCGGGGGTTCATCAGGATGAAGAAATTTTCTGGGTAGCAGAGTCGGAATGCGGACACAACCAACATGTTCGGCACCGGCCGACGATGGTTTTCCGACCTTGGGTGAACCCATGAACAGGGCAGAAAGGAAAGACTGGGAACCTTTCTGGCCTGTAAAGCTCTTGCAACTCCGA
>PCTK01000211.1:8043-8185 GCA_002786505.1 Nitrospinae bacterium CG22_combo_CG10-13_8_21_14_all_47_10
GAAACCAGCCCGCCATTTTCCCAGAGCCCTGAGTAAACATTGCCGTTTGCCAGAATATAGACCCCCTGCCCATTGGGTAAATCATTTTGGAATTCCCCCTGGTAGCGATCTCCGTTTGCGTAAAGGTATTTTCCCTTGCCGT
>PCTK01000127.1:0-1647 GCA_002786505.1 Nitrospinae bacterium CG22_combo_CG10-13_8_21_14_all_47_10
GCCTTTCCAGGTGCGTGTCAGGGTGGAGAGTTCTTTCAGGTTTCCCCGAATCACCTCCTCATACATTTTAGTCAATTCACGAGTAACAGCTACCTTGCGGTCTCCAAAAAATTTATGGAGGTCTTGAAGTGTTTTTTGGATGCGGTTGGGTGATTCAAATAAAACTACTGTGCGTTTTTCGTTTGCCAGATTCTCCAGCATCGTAGTGCGCCCCTTTTTACGCGGGAGGAATCCCTCAAAAACAAACCGATCCATGGGCAAACCAGAAACGGTCAATGCCGCCAATAGTGCCGAAGGACCAGGAATGGAATAAATTGAAACCCCTTCCGCAATGGCCTCATTCACCAAATGATAATGCGGGTCCGAAATTCCGGGTGTTCCAGCATCTGAAACCAGGGCAAGGTCCTTGCCCTTTTTAAGTTGCCCAATGAACTCTCTGCTTTTTTTAATTTTATTAAAGCTGTTATAGCTGGAAAGGGGCGTTTGAATTTGATACCTGTTCAACAATATTCTTGTCCGACGGGTGTCTTCAGCCGCAATCAAGGAAACTTTACCAAGGGTCTCTATAGCGCGATGAGTCACATCGCCCAAGTTGCCAATGGGGGTGCTCACTACAAATAAGTTACCTGTTTCCTCGGACCCCGGTTGCACAACAGCCATATTGAATGTTTATTTTAATATTCCGCTTTGAAAAACTCAACTTCCCGCCCGGAAAATCCAGACAGAATTTCTACTATCCCTTCGCAGACTGGGCGGAAGCTTTCTTTTCTTTTTCCTCGGCTTTTAGCAAGGGTATGATCTTGGTTTCTTTTCCTGTCATATCACAGGAACCGTCCAAAACCCCGCCCAACTCAATGTACAGGGCGGGAGATTTAATATTACCCACCACGCGGCTGTTGGCATGGATTTCAACCTTTTTGGTGGCTACGAGAGCTCCCTCTACACGCCCCATGCAGATGATGGTTCCCGCAGAAATTTCCGCGACAAGATGTCCGGTCTCTCCGATGATCAGCGTATCATCGGTGTGAACCTGGCCCTCGAACTTGCCATCAATTCGAACCGTGCCGTCAAAAGACAACGACCCGTTAAAAACCGTATCTTCGCCCATATAGGCTTTTATTTGCGTATCGTCTTTTTTCATTTTTTTTCCTCCCCACATAAGAACCCACCTTACCCTGTTTTAATGTTAACGCTGGCCAATTAAATTCTGAATGCGTTCAAGATCATCATCCGAGTAATAAGTCACTATCAGTTTGCCGCCTGCTTTTTTTGGGTTTATTTCGACCTTGGTTCCCAGCTTCCGCTCCAGCTCTTTTTCCAGGTCCCTGATAAAAATATTTTTCTTTGGGGGCACAAGCTTTGTCGGCAGGGGTTGTTTTAGCCCGTTTACCCGCTTCTCCGTTTGACGTACCGTAAGATCATGTTTGAAAATTTCCTTGCACACGGCTTGCATTTGGCCGGGATTTTCCAATCCCAATAGAGCCCGAGCATGGCCCATGGAAAGTTTTCCGGAAACCAAATCTTCCTTGATATTTCGGGACAACTTGAGAAGCCGCAAAGTATTAGCGACCGCAGTGCGGCTTTTTCCCACCTTTTTAGCAATCATTTCCTGAGTCAAAGCAAACTCGTCGGCAAGACGGGCGTAAG
>PCTK01000127.1:1664-4102 GCA_002786505.1 Nitrospinae bacterium CG22_combo_CG10-13_8_21_14_all_47_10
GGGTTGAGATCCTGACGATGAATATTTTCGATGATCGCCAGTTCCAAAGCCTGGGCAGGGGTGACTTCACGAATTACCGCGGGAATTTTATTCAGCCCTGCCTTCCTGGAAGCCCGCCACCTTCTTTCCCCCACCACCAATTCATAGCCGACCTCGGCTTTTTGCACAACAACAGGTTGCAGGATTCCATTTTCACGAATGGACTCCACCAACTCTTCAAGCTTGTCATCATCAAAATATTTTCTCGGCTGGAAACGGTTGGGGACAATATCATCAATCAGCAACTCCACACTGTGGGCAATCCCTTGTTCGGTAGACTCCGGGACACCCATTTCAAAGTCGGGGATCAGCGCGTTGATCCCTTTCCCTAAAGCTTTTCTATTCATCATGCTGTCACACCTGGAAGTGAAGTTCGTTCACCGGTTTTAGATCGCGAAATAATTTCTTTTGCCAGCTCAACATAAGAGTCGGCTCCGCGTGAGCGGCTATCATACAGCATAATGGGCTTGCCATGACTGGGGGCCTCGCTCAACCGCACATTCCTTGGAATGATTGTTTTTAGCAAAAAATCATTGAAATATTTTTGCACCTGTTCCCTCACCTGTGTAGCAAGAAGGGTTCTGCTGTCAAACATTGTCAATAAGATACCTTCCACTTTTAAATCCTGATTGATGGATTTTTTAACCAGTTTTAAAGTTTTTAACAGATGGCTCAAGCCCTGAAGAGCATAGTACTCGCACTGCATGGGGATCAGCACGGAGTTGGAAACAGCCAAAGCATTCAAAGTTAACAGTCCCAAAGAAGGTGGGCAGTCTATAACCACAAACTCAAACTCCTCGCGCACTCCGTTGAGGGCAACCTTCAAAATCTTTTCCCGGCTCTCTCTGCCCACCAGCTCGATTTCAGCACCCGTCAGATCCACTCGGGAAGGGATGATTTTCAGCGTTTCAATTTCGGTGGGACAAATGACTTCGCTTTGACTTGCTTCGCCCATCAAGAGCTCATAAATTCCCCGTGAATTGCCATCGACCCCCAATCCACTGGAAGCATTGCCCTGTGGATCAATATCGATCAACAAAACTTTTTTGCCCGAAAGGGCTATAGAAGCCGCCAGGTTGATGGCCGTTGTGGTTTTACCCACCCCGCCTTTTTGATTTGCAACGCTTATAATTTTACCCATGGACCCCCGGGGAATAGTGTCGCGACCGTTCTAAAACTACCATAGTTTCAATCCACTGCCAATATAAAACTGGGTTCTTAAAAAGATTGTTTCACGTGAAACAGTGGGAACCGCCACAAATAAATAGCAATGGGTTTTGGGGCAAATAATAGTGGGTCTCGGCTTTTCACGCCCCCATACATTTGCTTGCCAAATGAGGTTAATGCCAGGCGGCTCTGCGCTCAGCGGATGTTTCACGTGAAACATTTTTCAAAAACCAGCAAACTTGAGACCACTCCGTGATAGCTGGTTATGGCAATCTCGTCTTTTAAAAAAAGGCCGGATTTCTGTTGTCTCAAGGTTTCGTCCGGGGGCTTTTTCACCACCAGCCTCCCACCGGAAGCGACAAACCTTTCGCCCAGAGCCAGGCATGGATTCAAACCTGATACGGCGCGAAAGATGACCGCAGAAAATTGGCCTTCCTGTTGGGCTGGAATATCTTCTGCTCGAACATTGATCACTGTGGCTCCGTCCAGCCCAATCTCCCGGACCGCTACCTCCAGAAAACTGCATCGCTTGCGTTGACTTTCCACCATGACCAATGCCATTTCCGGAAATATGATCTTTAAAGGAATCCCTGGAAAACCCGCACCGCTACCGATGTCCATCACCCGAAAATCAGGTTGGAGCCCGCGGGAATACTGCAGGGAGTCGAACACATGCCTGGTCAGAATTTCTTCAGGGTCTTTTTCGGCGGTGAGGTTGATTTTGCGGTTCCATTTAACCAAAAGATCAAGATAAAGTTGGATTCGGGACACCATAAGATTAGAAGGCTCGCTAACAAGAGCCAGTCTGGGGTCCTGCAAAATATTTAAAATGGTCCCATTCATAGGGGGAAATGGAAATCAGGTAGAAAGAGTCTTTTTAAATTCCTGGATCAGAACAGGGATGATTTTAAAAACGTCTCCGACTATACCATAGTCGGCAACTGAAAAAATGGGGGCGTTGGGATCAGAATTAATCGCCACAATGCACCGTGACGAAGACATCCCGGCCAAATGCTGTACGGCGCCGGAAATACCGCAGGCAAAATAAAGATCTGGAGAAACAGTTCTCCCCGTCTGCCCCACCTGGTTGGAATAGTCGCGCCACCCATTATCCACAACAGGCCGACTGGCCCCCACCGCCCCACCCAGGACATCCGCCAACTCCTCCAGCAGTTTGAAGTTTTCCGGCCCCTGCATCCCCAGTCCACCCGATACCACAATCCTGGCCTCGG
>PCTK01000127.1:4108-7242 GCA_002786505.1 Nitrospinae bacterium CG22_combo_CG10-13_8_21_14_all_47_10
CCAGTTGGGAACCCACCTGCTTGACCAGTTGCCGTACCCGATGAGAAAGTTCTGACAACTGGATTTTTTCCTCAACGATCTCGCCTTGCCGGGAATGCGGGGAATCCCGGAATACATTGGGACGTAAGGAGAGGATATGCGGTTTCTTGCCACTGAACCGCACGGTGGAATGGGCCTTTCCAGATGAAACCGGTCTCACCGCCTCCACCTCACCCGCGTCGTTAACAGAAAGGGCAATGCAGTCGGTCGCCACCCCCAAACCTGATTCGGCCGAAAGAACGGCAGACAATTCCTTGCCATTATTGGTAGCTGGCAACAATAGGTAATCAAAAGATAATTTTTCCAGTTGCCGTAGCAAAGCGAAAGCATAATTTTCGTGAATATAATGCTGAAGATCGGGATGGGTTAGAAAACGCACTTCATCGGCACCGTACCGGATAAACAGCTCCGCCTGCGAGTTCGCTTCGTGACTCAAGCAAAAGGCAATCACCTTTCCCGAAATCTGGTCCGCCAGTTTCCGGGAAGCACTTAGAACCTCCAAGGATACCGGTTTAATTTTCCCCTGCTCATGCTCAACCACAACAGCAAGGACACGGTTCATGCTCACAAAAAAACTCCGTAATAAAAAAAACGGCCTATAGGCAAGTTAAATAATAAGCCTTTTTAGGCGCGACATTTTTGGCTTTATAATATAATAAAAGATGGGAAAGTGAGGACAATACCTGCAGAATCTGGAAAATTATTAAAGCTATTTTTTGCCTTCCTGTGTTTGTCGTGGGGGTTTCTTGGAAATGCGAAAACGCTCCACTAAAAACATCCCAACGATGCTTCCCAGCGTAATTGTTACCATTTTAACCGCAAAATCCTCCTTGCCCGCAATAGCCGCCACAGTTGCCAGCGCCATGCCGGTAATTGTTATTATCAGAGAGCTATTTACTCCGCGCTTCTTGTCTTCCGCATTAAGTTTAAGATTCTCATTCTGAAAGGCTACAAATTCCCGGTCCATGTACTGTTCATGAGCTTGGCCCGATTCCACAAGGGCCAATAAGCGGTCTGTCGAACCAGACTGCAATTCCTCTAGTTCCCTCATTTGAGCAGGGGGTGGAAGGGGTGAGGAATATTCCAGCGCAAGTGTTTTAACTTCAACCAGGGATTTTTTGACCGCTTCGTCGACTACAGGCTTTTTTGGATGACCCTTTCCCCCAGACACAGCCCTATCAATAGCCTTATGGATCGCTCTTCTAATGGCCTTATCTTTTTCTAATTCCCAGATTTCTTGCGGAGATATTTTTGGATGCGGGGAACCTTCGGGGAGGAGTTCACCAGCAGAAGGATTATCTGACATGTTCCTCTTCTGGAAGCTCTTTTGATGCATCAAAATCGGGGACTCTTCCTCGCCAACCCAACCAAATCTGCTCATTTCCTCCCAGATAATGGTCTTCTAGGATTTCAAATCTTTCATTATCGCGGCACGCCAATGGGTCAGAACCATAAACCTTTGCGATAACCTTGGGCTTTGCCACCTCTTCATCTTGTGGAGGCAAAGTTTTTATGGCAGTCCAAAGCCTTTGACCAATTCGTTTAAACTGCTCCCGGAGTAGCTCTTCATAGCTATTATGTCTTTCGTTGACGTATTCACCAAAAAAACGAACCATCTTTTCCCTATCATCATTTAAAGGGAAAAGTCTTAAAGAGTGTCCATATCCAGAAAAATAGTTTTTTATAGAATTTTTATTCATGATTATATAATCGGTAAATTAATATTCCTCTTTACCCTCATACGCTCAATATAGGGCAGGCCCACATGCCATGGCAACGAAGACTCAAACCTGTCTCTCCGAAAACACAGTCAAACAAGTAAAAACAATTTGGGAATTGCTGGTAGTATAACGTAT
Organism: Nitrospinae bacterium CG22_combo_CG10-13_8_21_14_all_47_10; assembly: GCA_002786505.1. Taxonomy (GTDB): domain Bacteria; phylum Nitrospinota; class Nitrospinia; order Nitrospinales; family VA-1; genus LS-NOB. Next base: position 6,004 of record PCTK01000127.1, read on the forward strand.
TTCTAGAACAGAAACAATAGTTTGGGCGAAAAGCCCGTTTATGTACTAAGACTAAATTGTAACACCTAAAATGTCAATATAAGGCATCAAAATCCATAGTACCAAAAAGATGTTTTTGGCGACCCCACCACAAATGTGGTCAATATTTACCGGGGGGACGAAAAAGGGGTAGATCCAATATCCACTCGATCTCCCAGATCTCGCCAATGGTTCCCAGTCCAAGCAAAAAAACATATAAAACCAGCAGGCCAATGCCAATCTGACCTTTATATTTTTTTGCCAGGTTCTTTATCCCGCTGTCTTCGGAGGTGGAGGAAGTTTCTTTCATGGGCCAGGCTTTTTTAATTAAATGATTTTTTCTTCTTCACGCAACAAGCCAACCAGCTTGCCGCAAATCTCTTCATCTGTACCTTGCAGAATTATTCCCTTTTTTCGTTCCGGTGGCAAGCAGAGATTTACCTGGCGCACACGGTTATCACCCAGGTCAAGGCTATCAAGATCGCTGGCGGAAAACGTTAAAACTTCCTTTTTTTTAGCGGCCATTATACCTTTAAGGGAAGGCAAACGAGGTTGGTTAAGGCCCTTCTGACAAGTCAGCAACAGTGGTAGCAGAAGTTCACGAATTTCACTTCCCCCCTCTACCTGGCGGGTGATTCTGGCCTTTTTAAAATCATCAGAAAACTCAATCCCCGTCACCACGGTAACAAAAGGAATGCCGAGAAATGTGGCTAATGCTGGACCTGTTTGGGCTCTATCCTCGTCCACAGCCTGCCTGCCGCAAAGAATCAAATCGTAAGGAATTTTTTCAATACTACGTGCTAAAACTCTGGCCAGTGAATAGGAGTCCAATCCCTCAAATTTAGCATCCATCAAATGGATGGCCTTATCGGCACCCATCGCAAGGGCCTTTTTAATGGAGTCCTTAAATCCTTCCGGCCCCAATGATAAAAGAGTGATTTCTGTATCCGGTTTTTGCTCCTTGATACGGACGGCCGCTTCAACCGCAAACTCATCATAAGGGTTGATAATGCGGGGACTACCCGGGGAAACCACCTCTCCGTTTTCAATCTGGATTTTGGCGGCGGTGTCCAGCACCTGTTTGACGCAAACAATAATTTTCATGATTGATAAACTAAATTCAAGATAACATGCAGATTTGATATTATCGCAGTGAAGGCAAATTTGCAAAACCATCCAAGGACTCTAAAACTCTATTTTGATATCGACTCAAAAAATTAG
>PCTK01000127.1:7249-8200 GCA_002786505.1 Nitrospinae bacterium CG22_combo_CG10-13_8_21_14_all_47_10
TTTTTTTTATTTCCCCTCCTCTACACTCTGGCTTTCAATCAATTTGCGCTCATCACTGCCGATCCCGATCTATGGGGCCATATAAAATTTGGCAAAGAGATTTGGACACAAGCCTCATTCACTCCCACGAATTATTATTCATACACCGCTCCAGATCATCCATGGATTAACCATGAATGGCTGGCTGAAATAATATTTTATTTAATTTTTTCCCTGGGCGGCTCAACGGGACTTCTCATCTTCAAATTATTGTTGGGATTAGTCACCGTCCATCTTATTTGCGCCTATAACCTAAAAACCGGTGCCAACCCTTGGGCTTTAATGGGTTCAATGGCGCTGACCATCCCGGCCCTTGCCCCAGGCTTCATGGTGAGACCGCACCTATGGACCATACTGTTTTTTACAATTTTCCTGTATTTATTGAATAAGGGACTGCGGGGTAAATTAACCCATTTATATTGGATCCCTTTTTTAATGCTGGTCTGGGTGAATTGCCATGGGGGTGTGGTGGCTGGCCTTGCCGTTTACACCGTGGTTACGCTGATCGAGGGCTCACGATCCATCATTACGGGCACCCAATCCTGGAAACCCCTGCTGGCATCCTTCCTGTTTTCCTGTCTGGCGGTCCTGATAAATCCTCATGGCATGGGTCTGTGGGATTTCTTTTATCATTCCCTTTCCGTGCCCAGGAATATTACGGAATGGAACCCGGTTCCTTTGCCAGGAACCCAATTTTTTTATTTAAAATTCCTTACCATCCTTTTCATTATTGTTCTTTTCCTTCCAGGCAAAAAACCATTTTGGAAAATAATGGTCACCATCGCTTGTATTTATTTTGGGTTCAAACACCAAAGGCATTCTGTTTTAACAGTTATCGCCCTTGCCTTTTTCCTGCCTGAATTATTGTCAAGTTGGATTCAAAGGTGGAAGGATGGAAATTTTATTATATTT